>JAITLH010000437.1 GCA_031277995.1 Deltaproteobacteria bacterium | reverse complement strand
GCCCGGGCCCAGGGGTGGGCTTTTTTTTGGGCCCCTAAGCCTTGGCTTTGATGGCCTCAAGGACCTTTTGGTGGGAAGCGATTTCAAAGTCGCGATATTGGCGAGAACGCAGCGCCGCTTCTTCGAAGTCCACCTCAAAGCCGTCAAAGTCTGGGCCGTCCACGCAAGTGAACTTGGTTTGGCCGCCCACGGTGACCCGGCAACAACCGCACATGCCCGTTCCGTCCAACATCAGCGAATTCATGGAAACGGTGGTTTTTATCCCATGGGGCTTGGTTACTTGGCATACGGCTTTCATCATGACCAGGGGGCCCACGGCCATGACCTCGTCGTACTTTTCCCCGCTTTCGATAAGATCCTTTAGGGCCGCGGTCACCAGGCCCTTTTGGCCATAACTGCCATCGTCCGTCATGACCACGAGTTTGTCCGAACAGGCCCTAAACTCATCTTCCAAGATGACCAAATCTTTGTTTTGGTAGCCGATAATCGAATGGACGGTAAAACCCGCGGCGCCAAAACTCTTGGCCACGGGCAAAACTATGGCCGTCCCCACGCCCCCGCCCACCAGGCAAACTTTTTGGCCGCTTAATTTCGTGGGATTACCCAAGGGACCGACCAGATCGTGAACGTCTTCGCCTTCGCCCAGAAGGTTTAACATTTCCGTGGTGGCCCCAACGATCTGAAAGATTATGGTAACCGTGCCTTTTTCCGCGTCGGCGCCGCAAATGGTGAGGGGTATTCGCTCGCCCGCCCCATCCACGCGCAAAATCAAAAACTGCCCGGCCTGAACCTTGGCCGCGATGTCCGGGGCCTCGATTTCAAAACTCGTGACCCTCTGATTAAGCGCCTTTTTTTTAACTATTTTAAACATTGGTCACCATCATTTAAAATTAACCCAGCCATTAAGTTATAAAAAAGATAAAAAAACTAAATTAGGCAAAAGTTCCAAACACGCCCCTTATAATAAATTCTCATCGTTACTAAAAAAATCTAAAATAAAATCACAAAAAACAATTGAAAATTTATTTACTAACTTAGTCCAATAATCATCAGACCATGTCCCAAACCCTATCGCGCCTAAGACCCCAAACTAGGCCCAGCGCTAACTTAGGCCCCGCGTAAACTAGTCCCCGGGTAAACTAGTCCCTGCGATTACCGGGCCCCGGGCGAACTTAGGTTTAGCTTATAGGGCGCGGGTTTTAAACCAGCCCGAGAAAAAACCCCCAGCTCCGGGCGCCATGGGTAAGGTCGCCAAAACCTTGGCTAGGTTAGGCGAGGTCGGTTTGGGCGTTTATTTGGGGCCAATGAATTTGGCGCCAAAATATTAGGCATATATTTGGTCCATAAAGTTTCCGTCAAAAATTTTTGGCCAAAACTTTGGTCGATATTTTGGCCGCGAGGTTTTTAGCTTGGCCGGAAAGGTCGTTTGGAGCTTGTTTGCCGCTATTATCAAGGCTGATCGCGACCTTGGAGAGAGAACCTGGATTGGCCGTTTGGCCGCGACCGGATTCACCTTAATGATAGCTTATCTACTGGTATGTTGTCAATATAATAAAGTCTCATGACATAGATTAGTAAATTAAACTAATTTATTTACAATTAGTTAACGGGTCTAAATTAAAAAATATTATTAAGTTTCAGTAAATCAGTTTGATGCAAGGAAGAAAAAATAACCGTTATGATTAAAAACTAAATTAAGCATTTAAAAAATAGCATATTTACTCTATATTTAATTTTATTTTAGTAATGGGCTTTACTTTTGGGGAATTTTGGAGCGAAAAGGCGGGGAGGTCTGGGGGCTTGGGAAGAGTTTTAAATATGGACTTTGGCTAGGTTAAAACTCAAAAAGTTGAAATTTACTTATCCTTATGTTATTTTTTTATCGACGACCCAATCGAAAAAGACTGGGATGGAGCGGGGCGGGCCTTTGGGCCACCCTGGTGAGTCCCATATAATGGGCATTTTTTTTGGCTAATTTTTTACAAACAAAGTTTTTTTTAGTAATACGACGAGCGGATTTGTTAAAAAGTTAAAAAATTAGACTTCGTTTAGAGACATTTGTTTTTTTCGCTTTTTTTTGAAAACTAGATTTTCCTAAATTTAATTTCAAGTAGCCATCGTCCGGTCGGCGGGGCCCGGGGCCAAGGCCCAGGGGATCCGCCCCTCCCCTTAGGTCCATAATGCCCGTAGGTCCCCAAAATTCATTAGAACAGGAAAAGCCCTTCACCAGCGCCAAACCGCCCCTTTGGAATCTAACCTTCGTAACCTTCATCGTCATAAACTTTTTTATCTTTTTTGGCTTTGACATGCTGCTTCCGACGCTGTCTTTGTATTTGGACGCGCGGGGTTGCAGCAAAGAAGAAATCGGCTTAATCTTCGCCTCTTTCGCGGCCTCATCGGTATTAAGCCGCCTTATGACCACCCGCCTTAGCCGGTGGCTGGGCGCGACCAGGGTCCTAAGATGCGGGCTGGCCATCTGCTTTGTCGGATCTTTGATGTTTTTCATTTTCCCCCACCGGTTTTTTTTCGCCCTGGCCAGGATCCTCCACGGGGCCGGGGTGGGCTTAACCTCGACTTTGATGGTCTCCATGGCCGCCCAGGTCATACCGCCCCAGCGTTTGGGCGAGGGTTTGGGCTATCTGGGCTTGGGGGCCACCGTGGCCTTGGCCGTGGGGCCTTTGGCGGGCATCGATTTTTATAACGATTTTGGCTACGAATTCATGTTTAGCTCGGTGGCCCTGTGTTCGGTTCTGGCGGGCTTGATTAGCTTAAAACTGCCCTTCATTCGCCTCTCCTCCGACCTTAAGCCCGATCCCCCGGGGCTTAAGTCTTTTATCGAAACCCGGGCCCTGGGACCGGCCTCCCTTATTTTTATCATGGGGGCGGCCGCCTGCGGGGTCAGCGCCTATTTGGCCATATATTGCCAGGAGTTAAACCTCAATAACGCCGCGACTTTCTTTGTCGTTTCCACCATAGGAACGTTATTGGCCAGAACCACCACGGGCCGGATCTACGATCGCTACGGCCCGGTGGCCGTTATCCCGCCGGGGGCGGTGATTTTGATTTTCGCCTTTTTGGTCATACTGCTTTTTCCCCGGCCCCTCCCGATGACCTTGGTTTCGATCTTTTACGGTCTGGGCTTTGGCACCATCTTTCCGGCCGTCCAAGCCTTGACCTTGTCCTCGGTACCCTCCGAGCGGCGGACGGCCGCCTCGGCCGTGTTTTTTATCTGCTTTGATTTGGGCATTGGCATGGGGACGTTATTTTTTGGCTTACTGGCCGGGTATTTCGGAACTTTCAGGGTCATTTACGTGGCCTCGCCCATCTTCATGGTCTTTTTGATAATTTTGTTTTTTTCCCTATTCGTCAACAAAAAATTAAAATTCCAGGCCAAGGGGGCCAGGCCCTGATGGGCTCTTCGGGTCACAAAGTTTTAAAGGCGTGGCCGGTTCCCACCGAGGTCAGTTTGGCCTTTGAAGGCCGCCCGGCCCCGGGCCTAAAGCCCGGCCGGGCCGTTTCCGGCGGGGAGCTTTTGGCCGTCTCCCATGACCCCCTAACTGGCGATTTGCGGGCCCCCTTTAGCGCGAGGGTAATCGAGCTAACCCCAAACAGAATCGATCTTAGGTTCGGGCCGGGTTTATCCGGCCAGGTGCCCGAACCCCTCGAATTGGAAAAACTCGAGGGCGAAGGCTTGGCCCAAGCCCTAAAATCCCTGGGGGTCGATCAAATCGAAAAACCCCCCGAGGGCGAGCCCATCATAATCTCGGCCCTTAACCCGGAACCGGGCCTGGAGCTGACCAGGGCCTTGTGGCTGGACCAAAAACCCACCCTGGAAAGGGGCCTTAAACTACTTAACCGGCTTTGGCCCAAAAGCGAAATCATCGAAGTCCTCCCCCCAAAATTCACCGCCCTGGGCCCAAAGCCGCCAACCCATTACAAAGAACCCTTTCCCCTGACCCTACCTTCGTTTTTAAGGTTTAAGATCTTGGGACTAAAATACCCCCGGGCCATGGGCGTGGTTAGCCCCCAAACCCTCTGGGCCATGGGGACGATTGCCCGCTCGGGACTGCCCTTAACCTTAATCCCCACGACCGTTCACGGTTACCATTACCTGGCCCCGCCGGGCCTAAAACTCCTAAACGCCTTAAACGCGGTTAACCTCAAACCCTTGACCGGCGATCTGGTTCTCCTAGGCGGTCTCGTCACCGGTCGCCCCGCGGCCAGGCTGGAAAGGGGCCTTAAGGCCTCGGATTTGGCCCTAAGCTTAATTCGCTCCAAAAGCCTCCCGCCGCCCCCCAGGCCTTGCCGCCTCTGCGCCCTTTGCCGTTTGGCCTGCCCCCTAAACCTACCCATCGATTCCATCGCCCAAGTCCACCCAGGCCAATGGCCCAATCTCCAAAAGGCCGCCCAAAAGGCCCTCCGGGGTTGCGGCGGCTGCGGGGCCTGCGCCCTGGCTTGCCCCAGCCGTAGGCCCTTACTGCTTTTGGCCAAAGTGGCCGGGGCCGGCGACCCCTACGGCCGCGATCGAATTGAGCCCCGGGCCCCGGGGGCCTAGCCATGTCCAAGGCCGTCCTAAGGATTAGCCCCGGGCCTTTCATGAAATCCGGCCCCCTGGACCCCCTGGCCCTAACGGCCTTGGCCCTAGCCCCCTGGCTGATTCTCCTAGTCTTTCGCGGCTATTTTTGGCCCTTACTTACCCCCCTCGCCGCCCTAATCCACTTGGCCCTAACCAAACCGCGCCCCCAACAAAGGCGCCCCCAGCAAAGGCGCCCTTTTGCCGAAATTGGCCTTTTTTCCATCCTGGCCACCCTTTTAATCGGCCCCGCGGCCGGGCCCCTGCCTTACCTCGTCTCGGGCCTGGCCCTCTCGATCATAAAAACCAAAAGCGGCCTTTTTCGCCACGCCTTTCTCCCGGCCGCCTTTTTGGGGCTCCTAACCGATCTGGCCCTAAACCAGGCCCCGATCTTAAGCCAGTTCCGGTTTCTTAATTCGCCGGCCTTTCCAAGCTTTTTCCACTTCCAAAGCCTGGCCCCAAACGGCCCCGTCCCAATGACCGACCCGGTCACCGGAACGGTCACCGGCCCGGTAACGGGCCTTTGGCTACTGGCCCTAGTCCCGGGCGCCTTGGCCGCGCTCCTAAGTGGCCGCCAAAAGCTCATTAACTCACTTATTCCCTTACTCGCCTGGACGGTTTCGGCCATTGTCCTAATCGCTTTAAAGCTTACTTCCCTTAACTGGTCCTGGGGGCTTATTTGGCTAACCTTGGCCTTTCACCTGGGCCGGGAATTCTATCCCACCAAAAGCGGCCTCGCGGGCGCCCTCATCGTGACCTTGGCGGGCCTGGCCCCCCTTTTCTCCCCCTGGGCTTTGCCGATCGCTTTGGCCCTCCTCTCGATTTTTGAAATCGCCCTAAGCCTTATGGCCCAAAGGCGGGCCAAAAAAATTAGGGACCCCTCCCCAGACCCGCCCCCACAAAATCCCGATCTGGTGGCCATTAGGTTATGCGCCCGCCCGGAACCCTCGGAAATAGCCATCTATCAAGGCCCCCCGGTTTGCCGCCTGGCCGCGGCCTTGGATTTTGGGCCCCAAGAATGCCCCGAGGGTTGCTTGACCCTAGGCGACTGCGTTTCCGGCTGCCCCCACGGGGCCATAAAAGCCTCGGGCCAAGGCTTAATCCCAAAACTGGATAAAAACCGCTGCCGCGGCTGCGGGGCTTGCCTGTCAATTTGCCCCAAAAATTTATTCGTCCTTAGGCCCAGGGAAGCCTCCTTTGTGGTGACCTGCCAAGGCTCGGCCAAACTTAAGGACATGGATCGACTCTGCCCGGCGGGTTGCCTTAAATGCGGCCGCTGCCGTAAAGCCTGCCCGGCCGGGGCCATAGAGCGCCTGGGCCAATTGGCCCCGCCCCAAGTCTCGGACATCGTCTGCCAAAAAGCCCGGCCCGATTGCGGCCTGGCCTGCCGCTCGGCTTGCCCGCGCTCTTTGCCCGGCCCGGCCATGGGACTTTTCAATGTCTAAAAAGCCCCCTGGGTAAGCCCAAAACCTTATCCACGGCCCAATACGGCCGGGGCGGTTTTTTTCTTTTTTGACCCATTTTTATCTTTTGTATTACTTACCAGCCTTTAGTGATCATAACGATCCAAGACAAGCCTCTTTCGATCGAAAATTATCACCACATGGCTTTCAAGATCAAAATGTTCCACCACATGGCTCTTTTGATCAAAAATTACCTTCATATATCTTTCATGATAAAAACGATCCAACATAAGGTTATTTTGATCTCTCATTTCCATCCCCAGGCCTTTTGGGCCAAAAAATTGCCGACCATGGCTTTTTTTTTCTTTAGTCGCTTTCAAAATGTCTTTGACCCCTCTTGACAGCCCTTCAAAGCTCTTGCCATCTCTCTTTAGCCCTCCCTAACCTCTACAATTTTGTCCCATTTTTTCTCCCAAACAAATTTTAAATTATTTAATTAATTCATTTTAACTAAAATAAACAAAATTTCTTTGACTTTTTATTTCTTTTAACTAATCCCCGAAGATCTTTATAAGATAATTACCTTGTTAAAATACATACCTAAATCCGTCATACCAGTAAATTACCCAACCAATAAGAAAGTACTTTAAACTTGAATATTCAAACTAACTATGGTAATAATATCTTTTCAAGGCCCGGACCGGGGTTAATTAAGAATTAATTGGTCTTACTTTTTACCCCGCGGCCCGGCTTTGGGGCATGCGCTAGCCCAACCAATTGGGCTCGATTAAGTTGCCGTTCGCCAAAACCATAAGCCGGCTTGGCTAATCGAGAATGGGCCTTACCAAAGCCGGAGCGGGTCTGCCTAAAGCGTAACCCGACCCGCCACTCACCCGCCGGGCACCCTCTTTTTGGACGAACCATTTTTCGTCTTGCCTTTGGGCCTAAAAAGTGTTATTTTATTGCGGCTTTAACGCATTTGTTCGGCTTCGCGTGATTTTTCAAGATTGACGACTTAAACCGCCTGGCCCTATCTGGGTCCCGGCGTCAAAATATAAGTTAAAATATGAAATACTTGATTCTTATCGGCGACGGTATGGGTGACCGCCCTATCGAATCTCTGGGCGGCCTTACGCCCCTGGCTTACGCCAAAACGCCCAACGTGGATTTTTTGGCCCAAGACGGCCAATTGGGCCTGGTCCAAACCGTCCCCCAAGGCCTTTCCCCGGGTTCGGACGTGGCCATAATGTCCCTCATGGGCTATGACCCAAAAGGCGTTTTGACCGGGCGGGGCCCCTTGGAAGCCTTGGCCTTAAACGTGCCCTTGTCCCAAAACGATCTGGCCTTCCGGCTTAACCTGGTGACCATGGAGTTTGGGGAAAAAAACATCATCCGTAACCACGCGTCCGGGGACATACCTTCCGACGAGGCCAAGGGCATTTTGGACACCCTTAAGGAAAAACTCCCCCTGAAAATTGGGCAAGCCATCCACCAGGGTTTTTCCTACAGAAACGTTTTCGTTTGGCCCAACGCCCCGGACGGCTTGGCCGACGTGCCGCCGCACGATAACTTGGACAAACCCATCGACCATTTCCTAAACGATCCCGCTTACCGGCCCATCGCCGAGCTGGTTAGGGCCTCGTGGGAAATCTTGGCCGATCACCCGACAAACCGGGATCGCCTAAAACGCTCCCTGCCCCCGGCCAATTCCATTTGGCTTTGGGGCCAGGGCAAAGCGCCCAACGTTAAATCCTATCTTGAGCGCTGGGGCCTAAAAGGCGCCACCGTCTCGGCCGTTGACATCATAAAGGGCCTGGGGCTGGCCACGGGCTTAGCGCCCCTAAAAGTCCCCGGCTCCACCGGAACCCTAAATACCGATTACGAAGGGAAAGTCAAAACCGCCCTGGAAGCCCTGACCGCCAATGATTTGGTTCTGGTTCACTTGGAAGCGCCCGATGAGTGTTCCCACCAAGGCAATCTCCAAGACAAGATAAAGGCCATTGAAAACTTTGACGCCCTTATCGTCGGACCCATAATTGGCGGGCTAAAAAAAGCCGGATACGATTACCGCCTCATCGTGGCCTGTGACCATTACACGCCCCTTGAGCTAAGAACCCACTCTTCCGACCCGGTGCCCTTTATCCTCTACGATCCCCTGGCCCGGCCCATGGAGACGCCGCCCCCCGGTTACTCGGAACTCGCGGCCAAAAACACCGGCCTCTTCGTCCCGGACGGACCCGCCCTGGGCCGTCTGCTCTTTGGCCCGGAAAAAGAATAGGCCAAAAACCCAAGGGTTTTCCAAGAAAACCCCAATAAAACCCCCAGGGCCCCTCAGGTTGTGGCCCCAGGTTGTGGCCCCAGGTTGTGGCCCAAACAAACTGGCCGCGATAAACCAATTTTTGGCGCTTTAAAAGCTTTCGCTAAGTTTATATATGACTAAATCAGTAATTCAACCCACCGTTGACACTTTCGTGTCAACTTCTTGGTATCGAGTCTTATACGTTGATACCGACAACATGCAAATCGTCAATAATAGCCATTATTTTCGTTTCTTTGAACAGGCCAGAAACGAGCACCTAAGGCAGCTAAAAATGCCCTACTCGGAAGTGGAAAAGAGGGGCATCAGGACTCCCTTAACCGAAACCGGGGCCCATTTTTACTCCTCCTTCCACTATGACGATTTGATTCGAATCGAAAGTTGGATCTCTCAAGTTAAAAGGGCTAGTTTTCGCTTCGAGTATTTCCTTTATTTAGACGATTCTCCCAACGTCAAGGTCACCGGCTTTACCGTCCACGCCACCTTGGCCGAGGATCTCAAGGTGGTCAAGATCCCCGACTGGCTAAGGGACATAATTAGCCCCAGCCTTGGCCCCGCCCAACGAAAATATTTAAACGTCGGTCCCTAGGGGCCGAAAATAACCCCTAAGCCCCAAAGGCCAAACCCGGCCTTTCCGGGCTTAGTAAATAACCCGTTAGCCAAAGGCCAAACCCGGCCTTTCCCGGCTTTGTAAATAACCCGTTAGCTCAAAGGTTTCAAACCTTCTAAAGCCAGCCAGAGATTCTTTTTCTTCCCGGAACGCCCGAGTCCCTTTCGGCGGCCAGGGCCATCAAATCGTGATTCCAAAATATTTACCGGAATAGTCCGTTTATTTTTTGAACCGGCTAACCTCTAATATCTTATTTAACGACTTTTTAACCCAAATACTAGTAATCACTAGGTTTGGAAACTTAAACCCAGTCGGTGGTCATTTTTTCTGCCCCGGCTTACCCAATAAACCCCATAACAACCGGGAGAACCCGGGGCTTCAATTCGACAATCTAGAGGAGTCTCACGATGAAGGTCAATGGCGCGGAGTTTAAGAAGATGAGGGAGAACCGCCTTTTGGGTCCCTACAATCTGGCCAAATTGGCTGGGATATCTCCCAGCATAATCAAGTCCATCGAAAATGGCGGCTCTCCCCGGTTAGAGTCCATACGAAAGGTGCTGGCCGCCTTGGATCTAACCGTTGAGGAAGCCTACCAAAAGAGGATGCTTGAGGAGTGACGGCCACTTTAGGCGACCTGGGCCGGGAGGCATAAAATGGCCGCGTTGATGGTTCCCAGACCAAAACTTAACCCCGGCCGGCGTCAATCCCATCTCTCCACAGCGGCGTTGGGTTCCCATTAAGGCCCGTAACGACGGCGGCGCTATTTTTCTAGTCGGCAAAGGCCATGCCTAAAATCAAAGCGCCCCGCCGCCAATCCTCGTTTTTTCCCGAACCGACGCCAAGCCCAATAAAGCCTTTCCTTTCTGGGCCAATTGGCTAACCTAACGCCAGTGGAGGCTTCCCGACCCTCCACTGGTTTTTTTTACGCCCCCAAGGTCAGGTTTTTAACTTTTCCCGCCAGGCTAATCGCCCAAATCTACCCCCCAAAGTTATCCCAAGA
>JAITLH010000270.1 GCA_031277995.1 Deltaproteobacteria bacterium | reverse complement strand
CCAGCGAAATTTAGACCCCCCGGCCAAAAAGCCCGCCAAGGGCCGGCCCAAAAAATCCCCAGACTCAGACCCAGCTTCGACCCCGGCTTCGGCCTCGGCCTCGGCCGAGCCCCCAGCCCCAATCTCGGCCCCAACCTTGGCCGCCGACCTTTCTTGGGACCCAGAAGAAGACTTCGATCGGCCCCCAAAGTCCAATAAATATTCGGGTAAGGGCAAAAAGTCTTCGGCCAAGGCCAAAAAATCAGCGCCCAAAGGCAAAAAAGCCGCCGGCCAAAAGGGGGAATCGACCAGGTTTACCAGAGGGCCCAAAACCCCGGGCCGCCCCAAAGCCGGAAAATATCCCCAAAAGGCCCATGGGCCTGAGGCCGGGGAGCGCGAGGAAGAACAACTTTACGTCAACAAAGAAGTCAAGGGCCTTTTGCGGCAAATTGGCGTCCCCGAACCCAAACCCTTTGAGCCCGACCCCTTTCAGGTCCTGGCCGTGGCAACCGTGGCCACCAATGACACCATCGTTTCCGCCCCCACCGGCAGCGGGAAGACCTGGATCGCCAAGCGGGCCATCGAAAGGGAACTGGCCCTGGGCGGGAAGTCCTGGTACGCCTCGCCCCTAAAGGCCCTGTCTAACTCAAAGTTTTTGGAATTTGGCCGGGAGTTTGGTAGCCAAAACGTGGGCCTTCTAACCGGCGATCACAAAATAAACCTTGACGCGCCCATAATCGTCGGAACCACCGAAATACTTAGAAACCAACTCTACGATTCCCTGGTTGGCTTAAGCCACATAGACTGCAACCTGGTGGTCTTGGATGAGGCCCATTATTTGGGGGATTTTGAAAGGGGCATGGTCTGGGAGGAAGTTTTGATCTACATGCCGGAAAGGGTCAGGTTTTTGCTCCTTTCGGCCACGATCAATAACGCCGACCAATTGGCCAGTTGGCTAACCTTTTTAAAACAAACCCCGGTCAAAGTCATAAACGGGACCGATCGGCCCGTCCCTTTGGAGCCTTTGGTCCTGGATTACCAAAATTTGTCCACCCTCGATTTGTACCTAAAAAACCAGCCGGGCAAAAAAAACAACCTGGCCGATTACCCCTACGCGCGAGGCGGCCATCGGCGGCTTTATAGGCTACCCCACTACCCCAGGTTAACCAGGGGCGAACCGGGTTTGTGCCTTAATTACCTTGACCACCACGATTTGCTGCCGGCGATTTTTTTCCTAAAATCCAGAAACAGCTGCGACCAGGCGGCCACCATGGCCGGTCGCCCCCTGGGGGAAGACGAAACGGCCGACGAGAGAAACGCTTTCATCGATTCTTTCATTGGCGAATACCCATCACTGGAAGGTTACAAACCGGTATCCCAACTTAGGAAAAAAGGGGTGGCCTCCCACCACGCCGGTCATTTGCCGCAATTTAAGATGCTGGTTGAGGAATTGATGTCCAGAAACATGTTGCGGGCCATATTTTCGACCAGCACCGTGGCCGCCGGGGTTAACTTTCCCGCCCGTTCGGTCATCGTCTCGGAAAGTAGCCGCTTTAACGGGGAAAGCTTTGACGATCTCACGGCCACGGAACTGCTTCAGATGACCGGCCGGGCCGGGCGCCGGGGCATGGACAACATCGGTTTCGCCATCATGGTCCCGGGGCCGTTCATGGACATAAAATTAATGGGGGCTTTGTTTAAATCCGAGCCCGATCCGGTCAGAAGCAGCCTTAAAATAAATTTCACCATGGTCTTAAACCTTTTAAACGCCTTCGAGCCCGAGACGGTCAAGGAACTATTGAGCAAATCGTTGTTGGCTTGGCAAATCGCCGATTCCAAGAATTCCACCAACCTAACCGAGGCCTCAAAATCCCTCTGGCGGGCCTTCCAAAAGCACCAGGCTTTTTTGACCTCCCTGGGCTTACTGGACCAGGGCGGCCATTTAACCAAAGACGGCCTCATGGCCGCCCGCCTTAGGCTCGATCACCCCTTATTGATATACTCCGCCATCAAAAAAGGGGCCATGCCCGGCGATCCGGCCAATTTGGCCGCCGTGTTGGCTTCCATTTCCGATTTTAGGTCCAACGACGAATACCTCGACAAATCGTCCCTAAAGAAAGACAAGGAATTGCTTAAAGATCTCTCGACCTTTTACAAGTCCGTTGAGCCAATGAACCAAGCCCTGGCCGAAAATTCCTTCCCCTACCTCGAGAAAAAATTTTTCCTGGCGGCCAAGGCCATTAAACTCTGGGCCTCGGGACGCTCCTGGGCCGAGTCGGTCCACACCTACGATCGGGACCACGGGGACCTAGTCAGGCTAATTACCCTCGTCTCGGAACGCCTAAACCAGCTTAAGGCCCTAACCGAACTCGAAACCCTGTCCGAGACCGCCGACGCCGCCCGAAAACTTATCTACCGCGACCCAGTGATTTAAAAATCACCCCCCGGTTAAACCCGGCTTCCCCAAGCCCAGCCGCCCAAACTCGGCCCAGTTCCAAAAGCCCCCACATTTCCGACCCTTAGCCCCAATTTACGCCCCCAAACCCCGACCCAGGCCCAAGTTCCTCTTTACCCTTTTATTCACTAATAAAAAAAAGAGGAGCCAGATTCGCTCCGACTCCTCTTCTTAATAAGCAATAATAAAACAATTAGGACAAATAAGTAATTGTAATAATTAAATAAAGTTAACTATGATGAGAAAACTAAGTAATAACTTAACGCGCCATGGACATTGAAATAAAAAATTTTCAATATTGCTATTCATATAATCTTACCTCCGGCTAAAGGTTAAATAAAAAATTATAGGAATTCCATAGAAATCGTCAAGCCTTATTAGGTCAAATTTTATCTTCAAAACATCCCCCATTAGCTCTATTGACCAATCAATTTAAGGCCAACTTCCTTACCTTTTTTATCGGCCGAAGGTTAGGCCAACTTTAACCGCCCGCCGAATTTTTTTTGATTCTCCCGCCCCTTTGGCCTCCCGGCCTCTCCCCGTGCCCTCCATCCAAAGCCAGTGGAGCGCCCTTTTCGGCGCCCCCGAGCGATGGCTGGCCATCCCCCGAGAGGGGGTGGATTTTTTACTTATTTTGGTCGGAAGAATTTTCCTTTTTGTCAAATGGATAGATTTCTCCATCATATTTGATAATTAACCCGGCTTAAAAATTAAAAAAAATTAGTTTGAAGGTAAAAAGATAAAAATACCAACGTATAATCTATTGACAAATAATTATGGGAACATAGAGGACAGAGGGTTGGACCTAGAAATGGCACGAAAATTGCTTTTAAATATGGCAGGTTGACGGGATTCCGGGCCAAGCCGAGAATCCAAAAACCCAAAGAGCTCCCATCTCACCCCTTTATTTCGACGTAAATATTTTTTCTGGTTTGGCGAGATAAAGTTCTTTATTTAGCCCAAAGGAGAGTAAAATGAAAACGAAAACTTATAAACTGGTTTTTTTGTTGATACCAGTCCTAGCGATATCGTTTTTGGCCACCGGTTGCGTTAACGAGTTTATGTTCGCCGCCCAATCGGGTATGTATGACCCCTATTATGGGGAATACTATGACGACGGGGGAGTTTACGTCGAAAACAATTACTACCCGGTGACCTCGACCACGACCGTGATTAGGACCGTCCCCGCCCAGACCACGATCGTTTACGAAAATGAGCGGCCCAGGATTCACAAAACCGCCCCAAACCGGCGGAAAGCCCACGCCAACAATTACGACGACAACGGCAACAACCGGCGCCAATATCAATCCAAGTCCAACTCCGGGCACGTAAACAAGAGACCCAACCGGCGAAATAGCGAACAAACCCTTCCCGTCCAACAAACCAAATCCGTTAATTCCGGCGGCCAAAAGCACGGGACCAGCCCTGGCGTTAAGTCCGGCGGCCAAAGGCAAAGGACCAGCCAGGGCGTTAATTCCGGCGGCCAAAGGCAAAGGACCAGCCAGGGCCTAAATTCCGGCGGCCAAACCCAGCGGCCCAAAAGGTCCGTCGATTCCTCCACGCCCAGAAAAAAGTCAAGCCAGTCCTCCTCGGGTGACGAAGAAGTCATCTGGCCCAGGAGCGGCGGAAGATCTCGCGGAAACCAAAAATAATACTCTCCTTGCCCCGCGAGGCGTTGGCCCCCTTTTTCCCTTAGGGGGCCAACGCGTTTTTTTGTTGGCCGCGACGCGGCCGGAAAGGCTCCCGGCCTTTTTTGTCACCCGCCCTTTTCAAAACTCCCCCGGCCTTTTTTTCAAATCTCTCGGCTTTTTTCAATTCCCCCGACCTTCGGCCCCCACCCCCTAAAGCCCATTTTGGCCCCGTAGGGAAAACCTACTCCCATTCCCTTTAACCGTCGGGGCGAAAGCCCGCCGCGGGCTTATTTGACCCCTTTATGGCGAAGTTTTGGTCAGGCCTGAGGTCGCCTTAGGGCCCGTTTCGGGCGGGGGTTCTTAAAAGCGAGGGAACCGGCCTGGCCCGGAGTCCTTAAGCGGCCTTAACCAAAGGCATTGGCCAAGGTCCTTAACTTTGGGGCCTTAACTTTGGGGCCCTAACTTTGGGGCCCTAACGGGTGGATCTAAACCGGGGATCTGGCTAAGTTCCCGGGCGGGCGAAAAAACTACCCATTTTTTCGATCCCGGGTGGGGAGAAATTACGCGTGCCCGGGCCAAGGACCGGGCGCCGGGGAGGTTGGGGCCAAGGTTGGCCGGGATGGCTTTGGGGGGCAAATTCTCTGAAAGCTTCTAACCAAGAGGGATTTTGGGGAAACGGAGGGGGTTTTGGGCAAGGCTTGGAGCCCTTGGCACGGCTTTTGCTTTTACAGATATTGAAACTAAGTCATAGTTAACTGGAAATGACTTAAGCGGAAAGATTTTTTCACTTAAGAACAATCTTAAAAATTTAGGGGAATAACAAAGAAAATGGTTAAGCGTTTAAAAATCAAAAACGCTTTTTATAAAAAAGCAGTCAATGACCAAGCCGGCCCGGCCCTCGCCCTGGCCGGGCCGTCTTTAAGGCGAGTTTTTCTAAGTCCCACCGTAAGCGTTTAGGACGACGCTTATATCATCCCCCCAATACTATCCGCCTGACCAACCCCGCGACCTGGCCATCTTCATTGAGGCCGTCAGGGCTAAATGAAGATGGTCCCTTTCCAGGGCAAAAGACGGGACAAGGTCAGATTGGGACTTAAACGGATGGGAATTGGGCGGCCAAAGCGGGCCGTTTAGGAGAAAAAACGGTAAAAAAAATTAGAAAAACTTTAACTTTAACAAGCCGAAGGTTATTATTTTTCCTACAAATTATAACCTTAATAACTAAAAATAGAGGAAAGTAACCATGAACCCACTAAAAATCTTAACCATAGGGGCCTTAGCCTTGGGGCTCTTTTGGCTGGCCACCTCGGGCAAGGCCTCGGCCGACGTCGCCGTTTCCGGAAGCGTTAGCTACTCGACCCAGATCCCCACCCAGACCTATGGCAGCCAAAAAACGGTCATCGTGGTCAAAGACGTCTCCGGTAACCAGACGGTTTTCATCGAGGAGAGCCCCACGATCGTAAAAACCCATAAGCGCCGGCCCCCACACCGTAGGCCCCGCCATGGCCACAAGGATTTTTGGCCCAAACATCGCCCCGACCATCGCCCGAGGTAAGGTTGGCGCCAAAGTTTGGGCCAGTCAATCCTGCCCCAGCCAATCCAAAATGGGAGACGCCTTAATGAAAAACCCCAAATCCCCAAGTCCCGCGGCCATGGCCCTTGGCGCCGAGAGCTTTCTCCCCGCGCTCTTTCTCCTGGCCTGGTCCCTGGTTTTCTTAACTTCCTTTGGGTTTTAATTTTCTAAAAAAACCCTCCCCCGACGCTAAAAGCCACGTTTAAAACGTGGCTTTTAGCGTTTTTGGACCTTTAGAACTCAAAATCGTCGCCGTTGTCCATGGGTATGGCTTTTTCGGATGACCTTTTGCCCTTGGACTGTTTGCGCGGGGCGCTTAGGCTTTTGGCCGGACCCTTATTGTAAGAAGGGTTTGGCGACATGGATTGGGCGCCGTAGTTTCCGACGGGGGCGTTGGCCCCAAAGACGATTTTCAAAAGATCGTCCACGGCCCCCAGGAGTTTGGAGGCCTGCATGGAAAGCTCGCTGGCCGAACTGGCCGATTCCTCGGCCGAGGCGGCGTTTGACTGGGTAACTTTATCCATTTGGTTCATGGCCGTGGTGATTTGGCTGATGCCTTGGGACTGTTCCCGGGAGGCCTCGGCCACTTCCGAGACCAGTTGGCCCACTTTGGAAGTTTGGTCGGACACGGTCTGGAAATTCTGGGAGGTCGAGTGCACCATCTCGGACCCGGAATTTATGTTGGAAATGGTGGCGGCGATTAAGTCGGCCGTGTTTTTGGCGGCGTCGGCGCTGCGGATGGCCAGGTTCCTAACCTCGTCGGCGACGACCGCGAAGCCGGCCCCGGCTTCCCCGGCCCGGGCGGCCTCGACGGCGGCGTTTAGGGCCAGCAGGTTGGTTTGGAAGGCGATTTCGTCTATGGTTTTGATGATCTTCCCAATCTCGTTACCGGACACGGCGATTTGATCCATGGCCGAAATGACGTTATTCATCGAGTGGGAAGCCTTGGCCACGGAATCGTGGGCTTGGTTCATGAGGGAATTGGCTTCCACGGCGTTGTCGGAGTTGCGTTTGGTCATGGAGGATAACTCCTCCAAGGCGGCGCTGGTCTCTTCCAAGGAGGCGGCGTTTTCCGTGGCCCCCTCGGCCAGGGTATTGGAAGCGCCGGACAGTTCCCGGGAGGCCGTGTCCACGTGTTGGGCGCCTTCGTTTAATAGATCGATCAGCCGAACGATGGGCCCGGTGATGCTTTTGGTCAAGGTCAAGGCCAAGATTAAGCTTAAAACCACGCCCACGCTAACGCCGATCATCATGGACAAAGTGGCCTGGTGCAGGCTGCTTAAAGCCGAGTCGGTATTGACCTCGGTTAGGTTGGTCATGGCGGAGTTTAGGGTAAAGGCCATGTCCAGGGCGTTTTGCTTGGCCACGTCGGTTTTATCGCTCGCGACCATGATGGCGGCGTTGGCCGCCTTCAGGGAGTTAAGGTGCTCGACGTATTGTTGGAGGGCAACGCCGACTTTATTAAGCCTATCGGCGTTGGCCTGGGTCTTGGTGATTTTGATGGTTTCCTTAATCTCGGAGGCGACCTCCTTTAACACGGCCATGGCTTTGTCAAAGTGCTTCAAATCACTCGTGCTTATGTACCACAGCATCAAGGCGTAGGCGTCGGCGCCCTTTTCCCTGATTTCTTTGGAAAAAATCAGTCTGTCGTAATAAAACTTAATGTCTTCAAGGGACGTGTCGTCCCCGATTTGGGTTTTCACCCTTTCAAATTGGGCGGCTTCATAATCCATCTGCAAGGCGTCAAAATTAAGATAGGCGTTGGCCGAGTTTGTCTTGGCCCGGCTTATGCTTTCACCAAGGGCTGGTATTTGTAAGACCAAGTTATAAAAAGCGGCATAACGAACTTCGAAATCTTTAATCTCGTCCCTAATGGTCTGATCTTCGGGTATTAACCTATCCGTAAATAACTTATTTAAACTGACTATGTGGTTATTTAACGTCTTGTCTTCTTCCCCGATTTTTTGGAAAATGGCGGGATCGAAAGACGAACCGTAGCGGGTCACCAGTAACCCTTCCTTGGCGATGGTGTTTTCAATCGCCCCCACGAAATTCTTCGCGGGCATAATCCCATCCTTAAGGACATTGGTTTCCGCCTGGACCCGAAAGAGACTGATGACCACGAATACGAATATGGCGACATAGATCAAAGAAGATCCTAAAAATCCTAATAAAATTTTAGTTCCAAGCTTCATCGTTCACTCCAGTTTTGGCTTGAGTCATCTTTTCTTGGTATATCCAGTAACGTTAGTCGCTTCCGCGATTATTTTTGGCCCGGCGCCAGATATACTTCCCTACCGTTCCGCGGCTTGGGTCAAACCGGAGTTCGTTTTTGACTTGCCCGTAAAGGTCAAGCGGAAATGTTTCCGGAGCGTCGGAAAATGGTTTTCGGCTAGAAAAAAAACGCTCCGCGGAACGATAAAATCTTTAAGGAACCCGAGATCGATTCCTCGGAATCGATTCGTTAATCCCCATCTAATTATTGCAAAATTATTACTTTATTTCAAGTATATAACTACTTATAATTATTTTGCCATTGCGTTAACTGTAAATTTTATAACCCGTAACCTAACGAGCCCTTATAGAACCATATTTTACTTCACTTTTTTATCCCCATGACTTTTACTTATTTAAGTTTTTACCTTTTATTTACCTATCCGTTCTTTTTTTAGCCATAAATCTAGTCACATAAAACCGTCTCCATTGATTTGGCGATTAATCGCGTCGATAAAATTTTCTTATGGCGTCCCGATCCGCGACCAAAACCGACCAAAAAAGCCGGGCCGAACGACAAAAAACCCAAGGGCAAGGGGGCCCCTGGGTTGGCCGTGTCTAACGTATTTTATTGGTTTTATGGGTCTGGTGGGTTTGATGGATTTTTTTGGTTTTATGGGTCTGGTGGGTTTGATGGATTTTTTTGGTTTTTTTGGATTTGATGGGTCGGTGGTTTTGGGAGTTTTGGCGCCGGACAATCGATTGTCCGGCGCCGGGCGAATTTTCTTTGGCGGCCTTGTTTTGGCGATTCTGGCGCGATTAGGCCGTGGCCGGGGTTTTCTTAAAGCGGTTATAGTTCCTGTTGACGACCTCTATGTAACGCCTGGTTTCCCTGGGCATGTTTTTACTGGCCGTGCCGTGGCGATTGACGTTACCGGGGCCCCAGTTGTAGGCGGCCAAGGCCTTGTTGAGGTTCCCGCCGTAGCTATCGAGCATCCGTTTTAGGTAACGGGCCCCGCCCCAGATGTTATCCAAGGGGTTAAAGGGATCTTTTACGCCCATTTCTTTGGCCGTTCCGGGCATCAGCTGCATCAGGCCCTTGGCCCCGGCCGAGGATACGGCTTTGCGGTTAAAATTTGACTCGGTTTTGATGACGGCTTTTATTAGCGAGGGATCCATGCCCAGCGCTTCGCTAACCCTTTGGATTATGTCATTGATGTCGGAATTGGCGGCGCTTTTGGCTAGCTCGGTGGGCATGGGCTCTTCCGGGCTATCTTTTTTTCCGCCGGTTTCCAAGATCTTGGATTTTGACACGGCGTCGTCGGCCGTTCTGGTTTTTTCCTTCCCGCCCCTAATAAACTTACCGATCTCGTCGGTCTCGGTGGCTTGGCTATTTTTGTTGGCCACCCCGGCGACCAAGGACTGGGCGGCTTGCTCGGTTGCCGACATGGCGCTGGCCAAGCCCAGCTTTTGCCTAAAGGCCGTAAGTTGCGAGGGCGAAAAGATCTTTCCGGTGTCTATGCCGCTTACGATGGTGTTTCCGGCGGTAAGGCCCATGGTCCTCCTTGGTTTGGCTTTGCCCGCCTCGGTTTTGACCAAGGCGTTGGAGTCCAAGGCCCTTTGGGCGCTTTGGCCCTTACCGACCGACAGGCCGTTTTTTTCGGCCTCAAGCTTGGCTTGGCTTTGGGCCGGGGGTTTTTCCTGGCCTTCCTTTAGTTCGTCAACCAAGCTATTTTTCATGTTCTGGGCTTGGAGCTGGGCCAATTGCCTTTGGGTTTGCTGGCTTACGGGACCGTCCAAAACTTGGTCAAAGATCTTGTTTTGCGACTGGTTTACGGCCATCATGGCCTCGAAAACGCTATCGCCCCCGGTGGCCAAACCCGCCGCCGTGGGCGGCCTAAGGGGCATGGACTGACGGGACGATTTGGGCTGGCGAATGTTGACCGAGGACGCGACCGGGTTGGTCTTGGCCGTGGTTAGATTGGCCACGGGCTTATACTTTTCCAGCATAGGCCATTACCTTTCGACTTTAAGCGACGAAACGTTACCTTTTTTTCGCGCCTAAAAAAACTAAAAATCCTAACTGTTTAACGTTCTAAAGCCCCAAACGTGGGGCCTGGGCCTTCGCCAAGAGATCTAGCAAATTTGAGGCCAAAAAAACTTACTCCCACCCAATGTTACCCCTTTGCCCCCAACCTAACTCCCTTTTCC
>JAITLH010000406.1 GCA_031277995.1 Deltaproteobacteria bacterium | reverse complement strand
ATTTATTAGGCCAAGCCGAGGCCGCCCAAGCGGCGCTTGATTTGGCCGAGCAAGAGGCCTTCGAACGCGACCAGGCCCAAAAAGCCCAATTGGCCCAATTGGCCCAAGCTCCCGAGCCTAACCAAGAAAAGCCCGCTCCCGAGCCTGCCCAAGAAAAGCCCGCGGCCGGGCCCGATAACGACGACGCGAAAAAAGGCCAAAATCGCTAAAACCGAAAGGCCCTAGGCCCAGCGCTTTTTCGATTTTGGCTGCCCGCTCGATTCCGGTTTTGGAAAGGGCTTTTTGGCCCAAAGCGACCGAAATTTCCCCATAAACGGCCGTAAAGGGGCCTGGGAGCCCTGGGCCACTAGGCTAGGCTTAACCCCCCCCGATCGGTCGCCAAAACCCCGCCTTGGGGCTGCCAAGCCCGTTTACGGGGGGCTTTTAAGGGGGACTGGCCTTAACCGTGGGGGGGATTTTGGGGCGATTTTTCGGTCGCAGCTTTCGGGGCGATTTTTGGCTTGCCCCTTAGGGTTTTAACCTTTTTGAGCGTTTTTTTTCGGGCCCGTTAATTTGGGTAACCCATTTAAGTAAAAACGCCGGGCTTTGGAAACCGATAATGAAGCGCCGGGCGATTTTTGGGAAAGAGTTTCCCTTCGCCCCTTTTTAAAAAAAATAAAAACCCCGTCGTTAGTTTTCCGGGCAAAAGCGGTTAAGCGAAAGCGCCGGAGAGTAGGCGAAAGGGGAAATCTCCCAGGCCGGAGGCTTGGAACGATTGGAGGAAAAACATGTTTTTTCGAGAAAGCAAGAAAAGAAAACTTTTAAACCAGAGGGCCATTGAGGTTGAAAAAAGGGCCAACGCCAATCCCTATAAGCCCGTTGAGGTGGACATAGAATTGGCCGAACATATGGGCGCTTTTGAGGAAAGGGCCCTTGGCTCGGACGATTTTTACGAACTGGAATCCGGGTTCTTTGATTGGGACTCATGGGAGGATGGTTCAAAAGACGAAGGAAGGTGAATATGTCATTTTTTAAGCAAAAACCAAAAAAACCCTTTGAACCAAAGGGTTCCAACGGCGACCCCAAGGCCAAGGCGGCAAAAAAGGTGGGTTTTGGGGAGGGTTCGGTTTGCCATACCAGCCGTAAGGACATTTCCGAAGAGTTAATTAAGCTTATCCAGGAAGAAAAAGCCCCCTGGCAAAAGGAATGGAAGGCCGGGGGGTGCCGGCCCCCCTATAACCCGTTAACCGGCAGAACCTATCGGGGTTTGAACCGCCTGGTTTTGAGCATGCAAGGTTATATCGACGCCAGGTGGATGACTTTTCACCAGGCCAACGAAAACGGTTTGCGGGTCATGAAAGATAGCCGGGCCACCGGGATCGAATATTGGGATTGGGGCTCCACCAAACCGGTCTTGGACAAAAACGGACAGGTCGTGATTGGCGCCAACGGTAAGATCGTCGAATACACCAGTAAATACAAGCGTCCTTTGTATAGGCGATTTTACGTATTTAACGCCACGCAAATCGAGTATCCCGACGGCACTCCCATTCCTTCCGACAATCCCATCGAGGTGTCCTGGAAACCCGTCGAGGCCGCCGAGGAACTAATAAAGGCCTCGGGAGCCAAGATCGTTCACAACCAAAACAATAGATGCGCGTACGATCTTATAGATGACGTGATTATGCTTCCGCCCAGGGGACTATTTTCAACCGCGGGTAGCTATTACGCGAGCCTCATGCATGAGCTGGCCCATTGGACCAGGCACGAAAGTAGGCTAAACGGCGAAAAACTAACCAAACCGGAGGATAAAGCCGGGGAAGAAATTCGCGCCGAAATCGCCGCCTGGATGCTTTGCTTAGACCTGGGGCTGGACTTTTCTCCCAATAACTCAGCCGCCTATTGCAAACATTATATCCAATTTCTCCAAAATGACGTTGGCGCTTTGGCCAAGGCCTGCGCCGACGCGGAAAAGATTAAAAACTACCTATTGGATAAAGTCCCTCAATTTAAGTATAGCCCCGTCCCCTCGGACGGGCAAAACGTGGCCGCTTCGGCCATGCCGAAAAAGCCCTTCGTTACCCCGGCCCAGCTCGCCGGGCCAGTCTCGGCCCCAAAGCTGAGTCCGGACTCGCCCCCGGCCCAGGCCGAAAATCATCCGGGCCGTTTAAAGACGTTGCATCCGGTCATTACCGGGACCGCCTTGGCCATGAATATCGAATCGGCCCGGGAGGAGTATTTGGCCAAAATAAAGGCCACGGGCCTGGGGCCGGAGGCGATCCCAAAGGCCTCCCCGGGCCAACCTTATCGCCCTTCCCAAGACCCGGTTTTGGGGCCGACCCTTAAGGCGGCCGTCCTGGAGTTACTCTCCGATCCGTCTAAGAGCGAGCTTTTTGGCGGCCCGGGATACGCCCTTAACGAGGCCGAGGCGCTCTCGCGAGCCCAGGAGGCCGCGCGGCTGTATTTTGACGGCCGGCGAAACGCCCAAAAAGGCCAGGGCCCAACCACGTCCCCGGGCGCTAGCCCAGGCCCGTCCCCGGCCGCCGCGGCCCCGGAAGCCGAACCGGCTAAGGGTTCCTTTCCGGCGGGCCCGCCAGGCGACTTAAATGGCCCGGGGGCCTTTCCCGGTTTGAGCCCATCCATTAGCGCGGCCGCCGAGGCCTTGCGAGCCGCCGCCGGCCCCTTTGACCCAAACGAGCGAAATGACCCAGCTCCCGATGGCCGGGAGTTTGACGACGACGAAGCGGAATTAATCCATGGCCCAACCGTAAGCTTCAATCCCTACAGGGCGGCTGACCCTGACGAGCTTAAAAGCGCGATAACGAGGCCGCCCGGGGACGAAACGGCCACTCTCGAGGTCATGAGGGCGGCCTGGCAAGACGAAGAGGCTAAGCTCAAGGTTTTAGACAATTTGCGGGCCGCCTTCAAGGTCGCCGAATCGGAAGCGTCCCTGGCCGCGTTCCTAAGCCCCGACTTTGCCCCGGGTTTGAGCCCGTCCATTAGGGTGGCCGCGGCGGCCTTACAAGCCAAGGCCGGCCCATTTGACCCAAACGACCTTGATAAACAAGGCTTGGCTAACCAAGGCTTGGATAACCAGAGCTTGGCTAACCAAAGTCTGATTAACCAAGGCTTGCGTAACCAAAACCTGGCTAGCCGGGACCCGGACGGCCAGGAGTTTGACGAAAAAAAGGAGTTGATTTATGGCCCTAGTTTAAGCCCCGCTCCCCCTGGGGCGGCCGGCCCTTACGGGGACAAAAGTTCGATAACGGGGCCGGCCCTGGACGACGCGTCCAGCCCCGAGGTCATAGTGGTGAGACCTTTTTTAGGGGATAAGCCCGAGGATCCAAACGTTATTGGGGATGGCCTAGGCCAAAGTGACGACGGTTCCGAGCCCGGCTTGGAGATAGCCCCCATCCCGGAAAACGATCCGGGACCCCTAGTCCCGTTGGGACCAAGCGATTTTATGGGAGCCCTGGAGGTTAACCAAAGCTCCCCGGAAGGCTTGGCCATTTCGTCCTCGGTGGTGGTCCCCATCCCCAACTTGCCCCAAAATCCCTTTGTTCCCTTCATTAGGAAGGATTTCGATTTGCCGGAAGAACCTGGCGAAAACGAGCCCTTGCCCCAAATCGAGCCTAGCCATTTGGAAAGGCCGCCGTTGGTTTCAGGAATGGAAAACGGCTTAGGGGAGAATTTAGGGGAAGAAGTTAAACAAAAGCTGGAAGATCCCTGGGACGCCGATGGGGGCGAAGAAATAACCACCAACTATAGGGATGCCGGAACCCAATTTGACGTTAGACCCGAAGACTTAAAGGGTAAAAATTGGTTGAGAATTAGACAAAAAAAATTACCAAAACAAGAAGAAACCCATCCGACCTGGGAAGATGACAAAGTCTACCTGGCGAGGGTGGCCATGGAACAAGGAGTAGAAATTCCAATGAGTGAAATCACAAAAAACCGTTTGCGAAAAGAATTACAAGACGACGTTTCCAACCCCAAAAGCCAAGAATTGCTGGATCGATTGGACTGGGCTTGGGAAGGCGGAGTTAAGATCTCCGATGACACCAAAATAATCAACCAAGAAGAAGAACCGGACCTTCAATTCTTCGGCAACGAACCCGAAGAAAAATATGAACCGGAAAAGGAGTTGACCTACCCCATCGGTTTTGCCGAGTCCCCCAGTGACGACGACGAAGACGATGAAGACGATGACGATGATGACGATCGTGATGATGATGATGACGACGATGACGATGATGACGACGACGATGACGATCGTGACGATGATGACGACGATGACGATCGTGATGAAGATGATGAAGATGACGACGATCGAGATGATGATGAGGATGATGAGGAAGACGAGGACGATCGTGACGATGACGATGACGACCCCGATAGTGACGACGACGATGACGATGGGGACGGGGAAAATGAGGAAAACGATGAGGCCGAAGACCCCGATACTGACGACGACGCGGAATATAACCAAGAAAACGACGAGGCCGAAGAAGCTTACGGCGCCGATAGTCGGGAACATAACCACGATAACGACGAGGCCGACGAGGCCGACGAGACCGACGGCGCGGACGGCGACAACGATGGCGAAGATAACGACGAGGCCGACGACTATGAGGATGAAGACCAATTTGTGTGGAAAGAAGGCGATAACGTGGTACGGGATTATGAATATTACGATAGATTAAACGCTTGGGTCTCAAGGGCGAAAACGTCTGAGGAGTCTTTTAGGCGTTTAGCCATTAAACATAAAGACCCGTATTTCCAATCGCAGGAATTCTTCGATAATTTGGAAGAGCAATATTTGCAAGATAGTTGGAAGGGTAGGGATGAGCGATGGGGTTACACCTTGGATGAAATGCGCGAACTCCAAGAAGAGGAATTGGAAGAAAACATAGAGGAAAAAGCCGAAGTTTTTAACTCCAAAGACGTCCCGGAATGGGTAACCGACTTGATGAATTACAAATTCGAGGAAAGGCCCGAAGAATCGGAAGAGGCTTCTAAGGAAGATGGAAAAAACGAAACCGTAAACGCGCCGCCTTCAAAAGAGGATAAAGGCGACGGCCATTGTTTGGAGGCTCCCGATTCCGCGAGCCAGGCTAACTTAACGGGAAAGGAGAAGGGCGAGAAAATGGACCCAAGGTGGTTACTGTTGTCCCGATTGCGCGCCGCGATTAATGGGGATCGGGTAAATGTCAATTGGGGTGAGTTAGAAAGCGAGGAAGAACCCGGGGCCCAAAACGCGCCGGAAATGGCCGCGGTAGAAACGCCCGCGGCGCCAAGCGGACAAGCCCCCAAAGGGTCGGCCAAAAGAGGCCGCAAAAAGAAGTCCGAGCCGGATGGGGAAAGCCCGGCCGACAAAACTAAGGACGGCCAAACCGATGAAGACATAACCCAAGCCGAAAAACCCGACCAAGCCTCCGTCCAAGACCGGCCTTGGTCTGGGCCGGCTTATGGCATTACCGATGAGGACGGGGAAAAAGGCGAACCCAAGAAAAGGGGCCGTAAGAAGAAAAACCCGGAGCCTAACTTATTGGCCCAAGCCGGCTTGGTTTCCCAAAGCGGGGAAGAAGAAGGCGCCAGGGTTGGCGACCAAGACCGGCCTTGGTCTGGGCCGGCTTATGGCATTACCGAGGAGGACGGGGAAAAAGGCGAACCAAAGAAAAGGGGCCGTAAGAAGAAAAACCCGGAGCCAAACTTATTGGCCCAAGCCGGCTTGGTTTCCCAAAGCGGGGAAGAGGAAGGCCCCAGGGTTGGCGACGAAGACCGGCCTTGGTTGGAACCGGAAAACGGCCTTTCCGGGGCGCCCGAGGGCCAGCCCGAAAAGAAAAAAAGGGGCCGCAAAAAGAAGGCTGACGTTGACGGGGAGGCCTTTGGCCAAGGCGCCGATCTTTTGGGGAGCCGGGTGGAAACCGTTCGGGGCCCCGAAAAACCCGAAATCTATGAGTCCAGAAATTCCCTGCGGAGGGGCGACGATTCGGTCAAGCTGGTCATGGTTGATCCGGGCGAGTTTTTGGAGCCCGACGAGCTTAGGAATTTGAAAGTCGTGAAAATGTCGCCCGAATTCTTGGCCAAGGCCACGAAAACCCCGCGAATTTTGGATATCCGCGACGAGGCGCTTTTGGAGGACATAGTCGGGCCCACGATTGATCCCTATGAAAGGGAGATAAACGCGGCGGCCGATTCAAGGCTAAAAACCGCCAACCGGATCGCCATCACCCTTTGTCGGCCCGGCTTGCCCCTAAGCGGGGTTAGCCGTTGGGACAAGGTCAAAGGCGTCTGCCTTGAGGCCTTAAGCCATTACTGGGCGGCGGATGAGCGATTCTCCAAGTACATAAGCGAAACGCTTAGGGTTTGCGATTATCAGTTAAAGCTCATAAGGGGTTTCCAGAAAAGGGTAACCAAACCCGATTGGCTTCGCCGGGAAGTGAGCGTTACCAATAGCCTTCTTTTGATAATCGACGCCGGAAAACAACTTGGTTATGAAGGCTATGTCTTTCCCAAATATACCTATTCCGAAAATCCCTACGATTTCGTTCCCTTGGTTACCAAGGACGCGGACGAACCGTCGGCCGAAAACGTCGTGACCTTGGGCGGAGTCGAGATGAGGGAACTGCGCTTTGCCGGGGAAAATGAGATACCCAAAGGCTATGGGGTTTTTAGGAGAGGCACCAACGAACTCATAAACACCTTCAAAAACGAAGACAACGCCGGCGATTTCGCCTATTCGCTGGCCCGAAACGAAACCCCGATGCTGCGCATGTATCAGGGCCTTGAGTTAAAGGAGCAGTTTAGTAAGCGAATAAAGGTGTTCGAGTCCCCAAAAGAGACTTTGCCCACCGACGCCGATTTACCTACCTTCGATCAAAACGAACCCAACCCTTACCGACCCAAGGAGATGGGGCCCCAAGCCCAGGAGACCTTGGCTAACCAAGAACATCCCTACCGGGATCCAAGCGATCCCGGCCAGTTAGAGACCCAAAATACCGGCCCCGGCGCCGGCGAAAGCGAGAGCCCAGCGCCTGGCCAAGGCGCGGGTCAAGAGCCTAGCCTGGCCGCCGGCCAGGACGACGGACAGGACCAGGCCCAAAGCGCTTCGGAAAATGAGTCTTCGCCAAAAGCCTCTTGTTCGTCGGGCCCGGACGACGCGATGAAGAGATTTCTCATGGGGCATATAGCCATATGTTCCTTTGATCCTAGCTCGAGGTCACTCAAACACGACGCCCAGGCTACCGATAAACTCCATGAAAAAATCGCGAGCGTTCAGGAAAAGGAGGCGAAAGAAACCAAGCCCAATGAAAATCCCGAACCCAATAGTCCGGATGACGGGCCCAGCCCAAGTGGGACCAGGCATTCGATGAGATAAGTAAACCAAAAAAACCTTAGCCCCAGGGCCGGCCCGTTTTGGGCCGGCCCTGGGGTAGGCCGCGGTTTTTTTCGCTCGCGGAAAAACCCCAACGTTTCAAAAAGAAAAAGGTAAGTGGAATGGCAATCGACAGAAACAAAGTCTTCATAGTTTGGGGCAAACAATGCCTGGACGTGGTTAAGCGAAGCGTTTCCCCCAAAGACACGGTCCTGGTCGGTCCCCAGCGGCTTAGCGATTGGCCCTTTGGGGTTTTGGTAACCCACCCCAAAGGCCAAAAGCGCGTGGTTGGGCC
The DNA here is from genome assembly GCA_031277995.1 of Deltaproteobacteria bacterium. GTDB lineage: Bacteria > Desulfobacterota > Desulfarculia > Adiutricales > Adiutricaceae > JAIRNQ01. Next base: position 5,723 of record JAITLH010000406.1, on the reverse strand, counting down.
AACCAGGGCGCAAATAAATCACCTAAAACAGCTTTGCGAGGGGCTCGCTCGCCGAATCGAGGCCGTGTTCGTTTACCCGCCGGGACTAAACACCGAGGCCTTGGTCTTAAGGCTAAGAAACTCCCTTAAGCTCGAGACGGCCAAGGTGGCCAGTTTGGAGAGGCTGCGACTCGAAGGGGTCAGGCGGGCCATAAATCGCGCCTATCACGTAAACTTGGCCGCCGCCGTGTTTCAGGAGGCCCGCCTGAGTTTGCAGAAGCAATCCGAAACCGTCTCGGAAAAATTGTCCAAAGAACTGGACATGGATTTCCCCTTTTCAACCACCATGTCCCCGGTACTCCATGGTTTATGCCATTACCGGGAGATCCACCAATCGCCCGAGGAAAAGCGAAACGTGGCCCTTAAGATCGAGTGCCTGCCCCTTAAGGAAGGCCACGACGATTTAAGCAAGTACGGCCTGGTCCTGGGCACCCTTAAGTCCCAATTCTTTCCCGGCGAAGGGAGTTTGGTGCTTAGGGAATCCGAGACCAAAAGGCTTCTTAGCTTTTTGGAAATAAACGACCGCTTTTTTGAGACCACCGCCCAGGTGAAGGGCGATAAACTCTTCACCATCACCGCCATCGAAAACGAAACCGAGCCCTTCGACATCCTGGGCCTGGCCGCCGCCGCCCAGAAAAAGGCCAACCTGTCGATCGCCGAAACCCTCTATTGGCTGGAATACCTGTTTGTCGAGGGCCGGATCAATTGGCCCTTCGAGAATTTGGATCTCCAGTCGATCCCGGTTTATTCCAGTGACACGGGCATAACCGACATGGCCTTTAGGCCCAGGGTCCAAGGGCCTTCCATAAAGGTCATTAACCGCAAAGACCTAAAGTCCTTGGCCGAACCCTCCCGGGAGCTTTTGAACCTAATCTTAAAAAGGCCGGCGCCTTTTTTCCAAAATGGCTCAAACGACCCAGAGCCGCGAGGAACGGATCCCCTAGACGATGACTACCAAGATCAGGGTAGCCAAGGAAAAAGAGCCAAAGGCCGCAAAGCCCATGGCGCCCAAACCCTGGATGCCCAAGCCCTGGATGCCCAAGCCCTGGGCCCCCTACGCGAGGTCATCGACTATACCCTAAAAAGCCAAAAGGGTTACCAGACCATACAGGTGGCCCTCTCAACCGAGCAGGTCAATAAAATCAACTCCCAACCCATTAGGTGGCTAACCGATAACCTTAAAAAGGTCAGTTACGATTCGTTTTGGAAGTCGGCTTACGACCCTTCCGTTTTCGCCATCGCCAGGGAACTCTCTTCCAAGGGCATCTCGAGCCTAAAATCCGTCAACCAGGCCGTAATCAAACTCGAGAAAAGAAAATGCCTTAAGGAGTCGGGCTCCCACCTAAGGGCCACCAAAAGGGGCCGGGTTTTTGACAAGCTCCTTTCTTCCCTAAGCTTGGCCAATCCGGAATTTCTTCGCCAAACGGAACTGGCCCTTTATCGGCTCTCGCACTTGACCGGCGGATACCTGGACGTCCAAGAAGAGCTAATCGAGATTTTTTCCAAAACCCAGGACGAGTGCCAAAAAATGTTGGCCGATAAGGTTTATCTCAAAAACATGTTCTCCATGTTCGATAACCCCAAAGGCGCCCCCGACCCGTCGACGCGTCGGTTGAACCCCGAAATCGCTTAACCAACCGTTAAGCCCTAAATTGGCTTAAGGCCTAACCATAAAAATCCATATCGCGCGCGAGTTCCCGGCCAATGGTCAGGCAAAGCGCTCCCCAAAACCCCCAGTTCTCGGCCAATGGTCGAGCCTGCCTTAATCGGAGCCCAACCCCCAGGAAAAAAAGAAGCGTTTTCCAAGACGGTCCGCTCCGATCACGCACTCCCAAATCGTTTTAAGTTGGTTGAAATTGACGTCCCAGGCCATGGGCCGCCCAGCCCATGGCCAAAAGACGTTCCAATAAGTTTTTATTAAAAAGATTAAAAATTTAAAAACTAAAATAATCTTTAAATAATAATTAATTCGCCCCGGCCAAGGGGTTGTTTCCGGGCCATTTCCGGCGGTCGGAAACGATTTTTAAAAATTCGCCGGTTAGGAGGACAATTTTGTCAGTACCATTTATCTTTTGTCGGCCGAAGAAATCGGTACCCTTTGGCCAAAATCAAACGACCGACCGCGCCCTTTTGAACGACAACCAAGGGGAGACGATATTTACCCAAAAAACCCCAACCCCCAAACCGGCGGGAGCCAAAAATACCGCCCGCTCTATCCTCGCCTACGTTTTGGCTTCGGCCCTTCTTTTCCTGACCATTTCCGGTTGCCGCGATAGTCACGTCGAAGACCTTTTGCCCAAAATGGCCGGCGAGATAAACCTTAACCAATTCATAAAGGTCATCCGCCCCCAAACCAAACCCCGTCCCAATAAAACCCATGACCAAGCCCCCGATTCCCAAAGCGATGGGGGCCGGCGGGAAAACGGTTTGGAACCAAACCAAGGCCAGGATCCCGCCAATGATGAGTTTCAGGCCCCGGATTCGGCCCCGTTCCAAACTCCCGGCCAGATTCCCGTCCCATATCCTGCCCCAAATCCGGCCCAAACCCAAAGCCTGGGCGTTTTTCCCAGCCCCAAAGCCCTTTTGGCCAATTCGGAAAGCGATCTCTCTTTGGTTTTTTTCAAAAACTCGCGGCCCCTTTCCGGGGCCTTGATAAGTTTCGATCAAAGCCCCCAGTGGCCAAACCTAAGATCCGCCCAAAGGCGCCTTGACGCCAACGGCCAGATCGTTTTGAAGGGCTTAATGACCATGGAAGCGGGCCTAATACCCCTAACCGGGCAAGTCTCCGGGGAAACCTTCGCCCTTTTCTTGGAAATTACCCCGGAAAGGTATTTACTGAAAGTCACCACCCTGACGGCCAAGGAACCGCCCTTTTACGATTTAAAGGTTAGTTTGCTTAATTCCGGCGGGGAGGCGGCCCCTGGCCTTTCGGTGGTTTTTCAAAAGAACCCCGAGTATCCCAACCTTAGGGAAGTCCCGAGAATAACCGACCAAAACGGCCAAATCGCCTTAATCGGCTTGGCCGCCCCCACCTGGGTTGAGAGCGGCATTGCCTCGATAACCGACCTTGGCTCGCCCCCTAAATCTCTAACCACTAAAGCTCAAATTTCTGGGCCGCCCGTCCGGGCCCCGGCCCCCATGGTGGCCGTGGTCGAAAATAGCTACAAAACCCTTTTGGTCTTTGAAGAAAACGCCTCCCCAACCCAAGCGGCCCAAGCCCCCCAGGGCGGCCAAGTCGTTTACCCGGCCCTGGCCAATTACTCCGTTAACGCCAACGGCGCCGATAACGATCTGGTCGATCTTGGCTTGGATCTGTTGGGCCTCCCAAAAACCGCGGGCCCAACCCAAATCGCCCCAAACGAAGCCAAAGGCAAAAACCTAAAAAACCACCATAAAGATTCCCAGGGCCAAGGAAATGACTTTGACCCGGTCGAAAACCTAAAACGCTCGGCTTTGGCCCACGGCAATTCCGTTTTAACCCAAAGCCTTTCAAAATTCGGTTCCTACTTTGGCCGGACCAAGGTGGGGGTGGGCTTTACCTCCGAGGGCAAACTTGAGGGCCAAGCCCTCGTGACCGTCCCCATTTACGACGGCGAAAAAACGGCCCTTTTTCTCCAAACGGGATTAACTTCCGCCAAGGGAGATCGCTTTTTGGCCCACCTGGGTTTTGGGCATAGGTATTTTCCCTCCCAGAGCCTAGCGTTGGGTTACAACTTATTTTTGGACCAAGACCTCCTTAGGGGTCACACCCGGGGCGGCTTGGGCGTTGAGGCTTGGCGCGACTGGTTTAGGTTATCTTCCAATCTCTACGTCCCTTTGTCGGACTGGAAACAGTCGCCCGATCATAAGCTGGCCTTGGAAAAACCGGCCTGGGGTTACGACGTAAAACTTAAGGCTTATTTGCCCTTTTATCCCAAGATCGCCCTTGAGACCGGATACGAGCGCTGGCCCGGGGCCAGCTCGGGGGTTTTTGAGAAAGATCCCTTAACCGCCCAGAGCCGGGGCGATTTTTCTTGGGGCCTGGCCTGGAGCCCCACCCCGCTCGCGACCGTGCGCTTAAGCCAGAGTCCCGGAAGCGATCTTAGAACCGAGATTCGGGCCGATTTTTCCCTAAACTTCGTTTTGGGACATACGCCCTCGGAAGTCTCGACCGCCCAAAGCCCGTCCCCTTACCCCAGTCCCCACGAGGATCGCTTTAGCCCGGTCGATCGAAACTACGACATGCCCCTAAGGTATTTGGCCAAGGTCAAGTATGTCTTTAAACTCCTGGGCCCGGTAGGCAAAAACGCCTTTGAATTTTTGGTTGAGGACGCCTACGGAGACGCCGTGCCGAATCTCCCCGTTAAGGTCGAAAGCCTGACCCCGGGGGTCAGCGTCGTTGACCCAAACACCCAATCGCCCCAAGGGATCTTCACTACCGACCCAGACGGGACCATAACCGTCCAATACTCCCCCGAAGACGGGCAAACCAAAGTCGAGACCACCCTCTCTTCGGAAGGGGACTCGGAAACCTTCGAGCTGGAATTGGAAGTTGACAAACAGCTCCCCGTTCCCGTTAAAAGAACCGTGACCGTCCATTACCTGGGCGAGGAATCCCCCAACACCCATCTTTTTCAGGCCCGCTATGACGACGACGACGCCCCGGCCCCCAAACTAAAGGTCTGGGTCAAAACCGAGCATGGCGTCCCCACGGTCGAGCCCGAGAGCGGCAAAAACTGCGAACTTTTCGTGACCGATCAAGGCGGCTATTTCCGCGTCAGATTCGGCCATCTGCCCGGAGTCACCCAAGAAGAGGTCACCCTCACCCCCGAGGGCTCCCCCGACTCCCACCAAACCATAACTTTAAATCACTCCCTAATCCTAAGCGCCTCGACCAACAAACTGCCCTATCTAAAGAACCGGGAAGTGATTTTTACCCTCAGCCTGGACGGCCAAGCCCTCCCACCCCAAACCGAAGTTACCTTCGCGTCCACGCCCGGGGCCCTTCAGGGCCTCCCGCATAAAACCCTCACCTCCCAACTGGGAGCCATCTCACCAAAAGAGCTAAAGGCTCTAGCCAACCAAGGGCCCATCGCCGTCCAGGCCTCCTCTCTTGGCCTTACCAGTAACGCCGTAAACTTCACCGTTGACCTTGACGACCAGGGCCTAACCCTCTTGGCCTCGCGTCAATCGCTTCCCTACCAAGCCCCCGTCCCGGTGACCTTTACCGTTAAATACCTCGGCGAAGCCCTCCCCGCCGGCACCAACGTCAAGGTCAACTTCAATTCCGGGGAATTGTCCGGCCTATCCTTAACCGCGACCCTGGACGCCGAAAGTAAATTCACCGCCCCCAACCTCAAGGCCCTGACCCTCTCCGGTCCCCTGGCCGTTTCGGTCGAGGTCATGGGGATTACTTCAAACGAGGTAAGTTTTGACGTTCTTTTGGAATCGTCCGGTCTAAGTTTATCGGCTTCAAGAAACAACCTGCCTTACCTAAGCCCGGTGGCCGTGAACTTTACGGTTAAGTATCTTGGAGAGTCGCTCCCAGTCGGGACAAATGTCAAGGTTAATTTCGAAGCCGGGGAATTGACCGGCCTGTCGTCAGCCGCGACCCTGGACGCCGACAGTAAGTTCTCCGCCCCCAATCTCAAAGCCCTTACTTTGTCCGGACCCCTGGCCGTTTCGGTCGAGGGCATGGGGGTCAC
>JAITLH010000372.1 GCA_031277995.1 Deltaproteobacteria bacterium | reverse complement strand
CTGGGCTGGGAGCTTTTGGGGCCGAGTCGCTGGGATCGAAGCTTGAAGTTAACGGAGCGGCCCGGCCCTCGCCCTCGGGGGGTAAAGCCTCTGGCCCAAAACTGGCTAAGCCGGGGCCGGCTATGCCGGTGCCGGCTAAGCCGGTGTCCTCTGGCCCGGGGGTTCCCGTGGGCGAATCGGCCCGGGCGACGCTTTGGGCCAGTTCGTAAACGGAGTGGGTTTTTTGGTAGATTTCGTCCAGGGGTTGGCCGAGGTTTTTTAGTAGGTCAAGTAGGTGCGTCAAGGTCGAATCGACTAGGGATCGAAGAAGGTTAAGGTCCAGTTTTACTTCTTTATTGGCCCAGGATTGGGCGGGGGCGAGATTGGCCTTAAGGCGCTCCAGGTTATTTATGACCCGGGCCAGGGTCGTTAGAAAATCGGCCCAGCCGCGGCCAAGGGTCTCGGCCAGGGCCAGGTGGGCTTCCCTGGTCCGGCGGTTATGGAGCCAAAGGCGCCTTTCGATTTTTTGGATCTCCCCTTCCAGCCTGGCTTTGTAAGGGAGGTCGATTTCTTCTTGGGGGCTCTCCAGAAGGTTTCGCAGCTTGGTTTGTAGGGATGCCCTTTCGTAGAGGGCGTGACCCAATTCCCTGGGGTAGAGATGATCCAGATCGGCCAGGGAACCCTTGGCGTGGGAACTAAGTCCCTGGACGGGTAAGGTGACCGCGGCCATGGCCCGATAGAGCCCCTGAAAGCGGGGGGAGTCCAAAACCTCGTAACACTCGGGGCCAATGGAGGCACCGGTCTTGTTTTTGGCCTTTTCGGTGGACCGATCCGCGCTTTTTTCTAGGCCCTTATTTGGGTCTTGGTGAACGGGAGGTTGGGTCATGCTAAAAATAAACCCTTGAATAAATCCTTAGAGGGCGGCTTTGGGGCTTTCCAGGTCCATTAGAAACTTAATCAAAGTCCTAACCCCATAGCCGGTGGCCCCTTCGGGGCAGTGGGGCTTGGCGGTTAAGTTTCTGGCCGTGGCCACGATGTCCAGATGGGCCCAAGGCAAATGGCCTTCGATAAAGCGCCTTAAAAAGAGGGCCCCCAAAATGGCCCCGCCGGCCCGGGTGCCCGATTCCCTAAAATCGGCCAGATCGCTTTTTAGTTTTTCGTCGTAGCCGTCGTATAGGGGCAGGGGCCAATAATCCTCGGCCGCGGCCTTAAAGGCCTTGACCAGATCGTCGTTTAGTTTGACGTCGTTACAAAAAAAACCGGCCATGGATTCGCCCAAGGCGACCATGCAAGCCCCGGTCAGGGTGGCCAGATCGATTATCAGGGAGGGTTTGTACCTCTGGGCCAAGGTCAAGGCGTCGGCTAAAACGACCCGGCCTTCGGCGTCGGTATTCATGATCTCGATGGTTTGGCCCGATAGGCTTTTAACTATGTCCCCGGGCCTAAAGGCCCCGCCGTCTGGCAGGTTTTCCGCCAAGGGGAGTACCCCCACCAAATGGACCCCAAGTTTAAGCTCGGCCGCGGCGAGGACGGTGAAAAGAACCGTGGCCGCCCCGGCCATGTCGGTTTTCATTTGGGACATGTTCTCGGGGGGTTTTACGCATAAGCCGCCGCTATCGAAGGTTATCCCTTTTCCGACCAAGGCGACCGGGCCCAAATCTTTTTTGGCCCCCGGGCCCCGGTATTCCAATATGACCAGCCTGGGGGGATGGAGGCTACCCCCGCCCACGGCCAAAATCCCTCCGGCCCCTTCCTCGGCCAGTTTCTTTTCGTCCCAAACGGTGACGCTGACCCCATGGTCCTTACCCAGATTCGTCGCTTGGTAAGCCATGATCTCCGGGTAAAGCAAATTGGCGGGCCTATCGATAAAGGACCTGGCCAGAAGCTGGGCCTTGGCCGCCACCTTAGTAACGTAAATGGTCCGGTCGGCCATTTCTTGGCTAACCCCCCGCTCGATTTCCAGAAAGGTGACTTCCCTAAGCTTAAGCTCCTTTTCCTCGCTTTTGCTTTTATAGACCTGCCTTTGATCCAAGGCCAAGGTCACGCCCAAGGTCAGCCATTCTATTTGGCCAAGGCTATCTAGGGGAAATTTTGGCATGATAAAGGTGGCCTTTTCCACCCCCAGCTCCTTAAGCTTTTTGGCCGCCCGGGCCGTTGACTCCAAAAGGGCGGCCCTACTGACCTCGGCTAAGCCCGCCACCAAAAGCCACTCCCCCACGCCCGCGCTTAAAACGAAGACCTCGGACTTACCCACCTGAAAAGCCCCGCATTTAATGAGCGGCGTAACCAAGCCCCAAAAGGGTGCCAACCTCTGGTCCGCTTGGCCATCCCCCGGATCGGCCGTAACGAAAATAACCGTGGCCGGGCCAACGAAGCCGGCGCTTTGACTTACCCGATACTCGAATCTCATCTAACCGTTTCCCAATTTTTTCTAAAAAAATAAAAAAAAGAGCCAAGCCCGCCAAAGGGCCGCCAAAGGCCGCCAAGGGCCGGCCAAGGGCCGGCCAAGGGCCGGCCAAGGAACCGCCAAGGCCCAAGGCTTAAGCGCCCGCGAGAAAAAATCCCACCCGGCCCCAAAAAATTTTTGGGGCCGGCTTTGGCCCAAGCCCGTTTCGCGTTTGCCAAAAAAAAAACTCGCCCCTCCTTTTTCGCCTAAATTCTAGGCCAAAAACGATGGGCTTTCTTTAAAGGTCCTAAAATGTCTGGTCAAGAGTTGGCCGGGCGTGAAAAAGTGTTTTTGGGTGCCCTCGGCTTCCACGCAAAAGGAGGCCACGGTTGAGCCCAGGCGGCAAGAGGAGAGGATGTCCTCGCCGTGGGAGAGGGCGGCCAAAAGCCCGGCCCGGTAAGCGTCGCCGGCCCCGGTGGGGTTACCCATTTCCATTATCGGGGCGCTCATGACGTGCTGGGTGCCCCTTGGGGTTATGAGTTTACTGCCCTTGGAGCCCAAGGTGGTGACCATGGCCGTGGTGTAGCGAAAAAGTTCGTCTTGGGCCAGGCCGGTTTTTTTCAAAAAAAGATCCAGCTCGTATTCGTTGGTTATGAGCATCACTGAGCCGTCCAACATGTCGATTAGCTGTTGGCCGCTAAAAACCGGAATTTGTTGGCCGGGGTCAAAGATAAATTTTATCCCCATTTCGCGGTATTCGGCGGCCAGGCGTTCCATGTCAGAAAAGCCGCCCGGGGAAATGATGGCCCAGTGATCCTCGGGATTTCCGGGTAAGGTCTTGGGGTCAAAAGGCGTGTGTTTGACCATGGCCCCGGGATTAAAAAAGGTCAACTGGTTGCCGTCCTGGTCGGTGGCGATGTAGACCCCGGCCGTGGCTTCTTCCTTGACCATTTGGATTTGGCTAACGTCAAGACCCCAGTTTTTAAAACGCTCAACGTAATCGTGGCCGTCGGGATCGTCTCCGACGGAGGTCACCACCAGGGGCTTTTGGCCCATAAGCCAGAGGTTGTAGCAAATGTTTCCGGCCGTGCCGCCGTGGACCCGCTCGACCCGCTCGACCAAAAAGCATACGTTAAGCGTATCAATCTTGTCGGAGATGATTAAGTCGCCAAAACGGCCTGGGTAAAGGGCCAGCCGATCGAAGGCCAAAGAGCCCGAACATATGACGGTCATTGGTTTTATCCTTTAAAAAATATATATAGTTTAAAAAAAATTTCTTTGACGCTTAAAATAATAAAATCAGCTATTTTGCGAATCCTTGTCCTTCTTTAACTTCACAAGAATGTTACTATCGCTTCCCATTTTGTCCATAATCATCTTCATGATGCCTAGAAGATTTACCTAAATTTTAAGCGTATTTAGTAATTTTTACCAGCGATTTGTGAAACCAAAAAAAACCGACCGGACAGCCGGCCAGTTTGGCCGCCTGTCCGGTAGCTAATCAAGAAACTCGCCGGGGCCGTTCGCCCCATTTGGAAAAGCCTTCAAGCCATCCGGTGGGCGGGGTAACGAAAAGTACCGCCACCCTAAAACCCAAGGTTTTTTGGCCCGTTCGCGGCCTTGGAATGATACAAAAACTTGGTCCCAAAGTCGAGAGCGAAATCCGCCCAATTCCAGCCGCCAAGGAAGCCGGGCGGCTTGGTCGCGGCTTAATGAAGCCCAAAAAAATGGTGGCCTAATTTAGGGAAAATTAAAATAAGCCAAGAATATCTGAGTAAATGGGTTTATTTTGGGTCAGATTTGGCTTTAAAATGCCCCGGTTGATTTCATTAACTTACTAAAGCCCTTAAGGCCCAAGTTGGGGTTGGCCCTTAAGCCATTTGAGATTTTACAAGACAGTAATTAGCCTGGTAATTCTGGCTTGTTTGCCAATTCTGGGCCGCCTTTGGTTCATGAATGGTTTTGGTAAATTTTATTAATTTTTTCGCGTCTTTAAGTTTGTTTCTGGGCCTGGGATTGGCCCTTGTTTGGGCTTATTTAATTCGCTCCAGGCTTGGAAGGCCTTCGCGTAATTTTTTATTAGATTTTTTGGCGTTAAACCGAATTGGAGGATTAAATTTTTTGGCCCGCCCAAACTGGCTAGGGGGTTTAAAAAAGAGCGGCTAAAGATCTATTAGGCTTTTTGAGGCTTTAAGCTGGTTGCGGGGGCGCAATTGGGCCATGAGGGCCGACCGTAGGTTGGAAAAGGCCCGGCTAAAGGTCTCGGCTTGGCTGGGGAAAAGGACTAGGGAGTCAACGGCGGTCATTCCGCAGGCCTCGACTAGGGTATTGCCCATGTCCAGGTATTTGTCGGCCTCGACCATGAGGTGGCCCAGTTCTCGCCACTGGTGACGCATTTCGCCCCAGCCGGTTCTAAAAACCACGTCGGCGGTTCTAAGTTTGATTTCGCCGGGATCCTCTAGGTTAAAGGCGATTAAGACTAGGCCCTTGGCCCCAACCTGAAAGATGGTATCGGCGTCGAGGCTATTAAACTCCAGGGGCGGGAAGCAGTCGTTTAAGGTTTCCAAGTATTCGTGGACGGCCTGGGTCGTGACGCCAAACGAATCGGTAACCGTCAGCTCCAGATCCGGCGAGTAGAGCTGGTTTCTAATGAGCCAGGCCGCGGCCTTGGCCACCCGGTCGGTTTGGAAAATAACGTCGCCGCTTCCGGGCTCAAGGCCGGCCAAGGGTTCGGAACAGAGGGCTTGGCCGTTATTTAGTTTTAGGTTGTAAATGGACCATTGGCCGGTTAGGACGTCTTGCTGGAAGACCATTCTTTTGGAGATGCTGTTACGGTGGAGATCCGAGGGCAGTAAGTCAACCGTGGCTTCAAGGCCCCTCTGACGGCCAAGGATTCGGGCGGCGAAGGGGGCCAACTGCTCGTCTTGGGCGTTAACCTGGCCGGGGAAACGGGTCATCAGGTGACTGGAAATGCGCATGTAAACGCCCAAAAGCATCATGAGGATGTCGTTACCGAGCCTAAGGCGCTCGCTCTCGGTCCATTGGTCGTAGGCGGCCAGGTGACCCAGGCGATCCGGGGGCCAGGACCAATCCTCGATCCATTTGGTCAAAACCCTTAGCTTGGAAGGGCTAACTATGGTCCTTTGGACTTGGTCGCCTTCCCGGCCGGTTAGGCCCAGGACCTTTAAAACGGCCGCCGCCCTAACCAGTTCGGTATGTTCGGGGCTTAGGTGTTTGGCGCAAAAGGCGGCCACCCGATCGATCGTGATTATGTAGGGATCGACGGCGAATTGCGGCATGGAGTTATTGATGATTTCGTTTTTCACTAAATCGCACAATAACGGGCTCTTGAAATCCGTCTCCACCGCTTCCAGGATGGGGATAAGCTTTAGCACTCCCTTAAAGGGGTCCGTTTCGGCCTTGTAGGCTAGCCACATGGCCGAGGCCAGGTATTCCTGGGGTTGGGGTTTGGTGGGGTAACCCAGGTCCACGAAATCCGGGGGCGCGCCGGTCCAGTCCAAGGGGGCCATGATCTTGGCGGCTTCGACATATTCTTCCTGTAAACGATCCTCGGGCCAAACGCACCATAAGGGGAAACGCCCGGCCACGAATAATATCGTCCTATAAAGCTCTTCCATCAAAAGGTGGGGGGCCACCTCGCCCTCGGCTTCCTCGCCCCAGCTGTGATCGATTCGCCCTTGGACCAACTCGGCCAAGTTGACCAAATAAAAATTAGCCTCGGTATTGTGTTCTTCCAGGGCCCAGCGGGAAATGGCTTGCAGTTTTTCTTTAAACAAGGACAGCGATTGGCCGTTTAATCTTTCTTGCCTATAGCAAACCCAGTAATCGAGATCGGATCGGACGGTATGGCCGACCGAGCCAGAAGAGCCAATCAAGACCAAGCATTCCACGACGGGACTATTGACGGGATCTTCGAAGGGTCCTATGGGCAGTTCCTGGGCTTGCATTTCCCAGTTGGAATAGGCCACCAAGCCGTGGGGGGTGTCGGGATGGTCAAGGTAGCCGGGGAGATCGGGATGGTTATGGTGAAGTAAGGTCGGGGCCAAGTCAAAGACTTTTAAAAAACCGGGCGTGGCCAGCGATCTTAACTCGCGGTACCTGGCTTGGTTGTTTCTTTCCTGAGCCTCCAGGAGCGATTCCATGAGCTTTAAAAGGTCGTCTTGGTATTGGGTGTTAGCCTGGTGCATTAGTTTTTGACGTGGCCGAGGTGGCGACATGGCCGCCCGTTGGGGGGAAAGTAATGATTCATGGAACCAAAACGCCAAGTCATCGTTTCCCATGGATAAAGGGGTCTCGACGAAAACGGTTTTGGCGCGTGGCCGACCTGGCCAAACGAAAAGGATAAAATGTCAAGGGGAGTCAATCTAGGCCGGCGCTCTCACCTTAACGCCTGGGCCAGCGATCGTTACTTAAGTTTACGGGCCAAAGGCTCAAAAATCAAGATATTTATGGCTGACCTCACGGCCAAAATGCCCCCTCTGCGCTTTATCTAATAAATCAAGCGCAAAGACTCCCAAAAGCCAAGCGAAAGCCACTCATGAAACCACCCATAAAGGCTACTTTTCCAGTCAAAAAAGACCTAACCTCTACCAACTAACACTAAAATCTTAACCCATAAAAATCCAAACTAAAAATAATATCAAAGCTTACTTTAATTTGTCTAATGACATTAAAAATTGGAGACGTTTAACCCTTATAACTCTCCGCCCTGGACGCTAAAAACGCCCATGACATAAATTGAACGCCGCGGTAAATAAAACCGATAACAATTTTGCATACAATTAATTATAACACAAAAAAATGACGATTGTATTCACCCTTTGTCTTTGCGTAAAATCCCTTCAAGTAAATATTCAATTACTTAATTAAATAAACCAGTTAGCCTCAGCTCCTCTCCCCACCACCCGCAGCGCCGAGAACGCAAGTTTTTGGAGAAAAAGTTTGGTTAAGTTTTGCCCAAGCTGGGAGCGGGCCGCGTTTGCTTTTCAGACTGGCCGCCTTGGCCGCGAACAATTTTGTTTCGCGATTAGATTTGGTCAGGCAGGAAGCGGCCGCGTTTGCTTTTCAGGCTGGGCGCCTTGGCCGCGAATTTTTTTTTCGGGATTAGGGTGGTTAAGCTGGGAGCGGGCGCGTTTGCTTTATGGCTGGCAGCCCTTGGCCGCGAAATTTTTTTTATCGATTAGATAGGTCAATCAGAGAACGGGTGCGTTTGCTTTATGGATGGCAGCCCTGGCCGCAAAAAAATTTTTTTCTCTAGATTAGGCTGGTCAAGTCAAGATTTGGGGCGGTCGGTGGGATTTTGGTGAAAATCGGGCCAGATAATTGGTTAACAATATTAACAAAATTAGAGTTTGGAGAGTTTATTAGGTAGATCTAAAGTAGTATTTTAGCTTTAGAAAATGCTAGTTTAAGATATTAGGTATTGTTATTAAGAAAATAAAAGCTTAAGTTTGACGATAGCAAAACTTAAAGCATTATTTAAGGGTTATTTGAGGGGGCCAAAAAAATATGATTAATCGCTTGAGATTTTATTAAAGTAAACAGGCAAGTTGATCGATAAGAGACTTGAATCCAAGTTCGACAATAGGTCGAGCCATAGCTCAAGTAGGA
>JAITLH010000301.1 GCA_031277995.1 Deltaproteobacteria bacterium | reverse complement strand
GGGGAATTTCATCGGTAAGGCAATTGGCAGGGTAAGTGGTTTAGGGATACATGAGGATCTTCGATTTATCGACCAAGATATTTTGCGCCTTATTGGTAGCCGCGGTGGCCTTTTTGTCCTTGGGGGTCATGGCCGCCCCGGGATCGTTTTTTCACGTCGAGCCTTATACCGCCCTCATTATCGGGAAATATCTCTGTTACGCCATTTTGGCCTTGTCCATCGACTTGGTCTGGGGCTATTTGGGCATCTTGAGTTTGGGCCATGGGGCCTTTTTCGCCTTGGGCGGCTACGCCTTCGGCATGTACTTAATGCGGCAAATTGGGGCCAAGAGCGTTTACGCCGCCTCGGATTTGCCCGATTTCATGATCTTCATCGGCTGGGACAAGCTTCCTTGGTATTGGCTGGGTAGCCATAGCTTTTGGTTTTCCTGTTTGTTGGTCGTTTTGGCGCCCGGCCTTTTGGGTTTGGCCTTTGGCTGGACGGCCTTTAGGTCGAGGGTATCCGGGGTCTACTTTTCCATCATCAGCCAAGCCATGACCTACGCCCTGATGTTGGCCTTTTACTTAAACAACTTAGGCTTTGGCGGAAACAACGGTTTTACCGATTTTAAAACCATCCTGGGTTTCGATCTCCACTCAAACGGCATGATCGGAACCTTACTGGCCATTTCCGGCTTGGTTTTGTTACTTTCCTATCTTCTTTGCCGCTATTTGGCCGTGTCCAGGCTGGGCCTGGTTTTGGTGGCCATAAGGGACAATGAACCCCGGGTGCGCTTTGCCGGCTACCGGGTGGAAACGGTCAAGCTCTTTATTTTTACCCTGTCCTCGATGATGGCCGGTTTGGCCGGGGCCCTCTACGTTCCCCAGGTGGGCATAATAAACCCCAGCATCTTCGCCCCGGTCTTTTCCGTCGAAATGGTCGTTTGCGTGGCCTTGGGCGGCCGGGGCACCCTTTACGGGGCCGTCTTTGGCGCCATCATGGTTAACCTTTGCAAATCAACCCTAACCAGCGCCTACCCCATGGCTTGGCCCTTTGTCCTGGGCGCCCTCTTTGTGGCCGTGGCCGTGTTTTTGCCCCAGGGCCTGGCCGGCCTATTTTTTCCCCAGGGTGAAAGTAAGCTCAAAAACGCCTTGGGGCGGCTTTTTGGCCAAAAAACCCAAAGCCCCACGGAATCGGGGTTGGGCGGGGATTCGGAACTTGGCCAAGAGCCGGAAGATGACCCGGACGGGGATCTTGACTTCTCCGCGAATTTGGCCAAACCCAGCCTCGGCCAATGGCTTGAGGGCGCCGATGATTCCAAAACCCTAGATTCCAAGGGTTACTAAGTAACCCTTAAGCCGCCTTGGTTTACGGGCGAATTTTTAAAGGAAAACCGATCGTGAGCCCTCCGGATAAAAGCCTTCCGGTCAATCCCGGGATACCCAAAAATTTTTCCGATTTCATTAACCGGACCGGGGAGGAAGATCTGCCCCCGCCCATTTTGAATTGGGAAACCAAAAGGGAGAGAAGGCAAAAATACATACTGTTTTTGGAGGACGTCTCGGTTACCTTTGACGGGTTTAAGGCCCTGGACAATTTGACCCTGTATTTAAACGAAGGCGAGCTTAGGTGCGTTATCGGGCCAAACGGGGCCGGAAAAACCACCATGATGGACGTTATTACCGGACACACCCGGCCCGACTCGGGCGAGGCTTTTTTTGGGGAAAACTTAAACCTTCTCGACAAAGACGAGGTCTTCATCTCCCAAAGCGGCATCTGCCGCAAGTTTCAAAAGCCCTCGGTTTTTGAGTCGCTTTCCACCGGCCAAAACTTGGAAATGGCCATGAAGGCCAACAAAACCGTTTTCGGCACCCTCAAAGCCAAGCTTAGTAAGGAAGATCGAGATTACCTGGACCATATCCTGGAATTGGTGAGGTTAACCCCCAGGGCCGACAAACTGGCCGGGACCCTATCCCACGGCCAAAAGCAGTGGCTGGAGATCGGTATGCTCTTGGTCCAAAAGCCCAAACTACTCTTGCTTGACGAACCCGTGGCCGGGATGACCCCCCAGGAAATCGAAAGAACCACCGAGCTTTTAAAAACCCTTGAGGGTAAGCACTCCATCATCTTGGTCGAACACGACATGGAGTTTGTCCGATCGGTCGCGAAGATCGTGACCGTCCTCCACCAGGGCACGGTTTTGGCCGAGGGTGACATAAATTACGTAAGTTCCCACCCCGAGGTGATCGAAGCCTATCTGGGGGGCGCGTAAGCGCCCTCTGGATAGGCTTTGGTTAAGCCCCAAAGCGGGGTTTTTTAAGTTTTTTTAGCGTTTTTGGAGAACCGCATGCTTGGAGTTAAGGGCCTGTCCCAGTATTACGGGCAGAGTAACATTTTGAGGCGAATTGACCTTGAGGTGCCCAAGGGGTTTTGCACTTGCGTGATGGGCCGAAACGGGGTGGGGAAGACGACTCTTTTAAATTGCCTAATGGGATTACTGCCCATAAAAAGAGGCCAGATTTTTTTTAAAGACCAAGACATCACCAAGGAAAGCGCCCACTGGCGGGCCAGGCACGGCCTGGGTTACGTCCCGCAGGGCCGGCAAATCTTCCCGTTACTGACCGTCGAGGAAAACCTCCTTTTGCCCTTAAACGCCAGGCGCGACAAGGTAAGGGGCATACCCGAGAGCGTCTACGAACTTTTTCCGGTCCTAAAAAAAATGCGCTCCCGTAGGGGCGGCGATCTTAGCGGCGGCCAACAGCAGCAATTGGCCATCGCCCGGGCCATGGTCCTGGAGCCCGAGGTATTAATTTTGGACGAACCCACCGAGGGCATCCAGCCCAACATCGTGGCCGAGATAATCGAGTTCGTTCGCAAAATGACCGACCAATTGGGCTTAACCGTCCTCCAGGTCGAGCAAAAGGTCCCCATCGCCCGAAAGGTTGGCCACAACTACGTCATCATGGAACGAGGCCGCGTCGTGGCCAAGGGTTCCATGGCCGGCCTTGACGCCGAAACCATCAAGAACTTTCTGACCGTGTGAGCTTCGCCCTTCCGGCCAAAAAAAAACCAACCCGGCCCAAGGGGCTCGCGCTTTTTTTGATTTCGCTTTTAAGGATCCATATGCCCAGGCTTGACGACGCGAGGCTATCGCCTTTGGGAACCCCTTTTAGAAGGCCCTTTCTGACCGGGGACGATTTCGCCCCGGTCAGAAAGCCGAAAGCCGTCTTGTCAAAGCCCGTCGAAACAAGGTTAGACGGGCCCACCAAGGACCGCGCCCTGGGCCAAGCCCAGGCCGCGCCCGCCCAAGCCGCTTGGCGGGCCAAGATCGCCCTCACCTTGGGCGTCGATAAGTCCTTGGAAACGGGCCAGGACCTGGGCCGAAGCCGGATCAAAAAGCTTAGCTTCGAGGGGCCCCTTAGGGTTCAAAAGCTTTTTTATCCGGAAAAACCAGCCCCCGGGGAAGTTGAAACTTGCCATCTGTATCTTCTTCACCCGCCGGGCGGCTTGGTTTCCGGGGATCT
>JAITLH010000195.1 GCA_031277995.1 Deltaproteobacteria bacterium | reverse complement strand
TAGGAAACCTCCAGGGCAGTCAAATTCGTATTGTCGGATACATCCAAGGACGTTAGCAGGTTATAGTTAGCATTTAAAGAACTTAAAATATTAAATTCAGAAAGATTAAGATCACCAATTAGGTTTTTATTATCAATATTAATAATTCTAGTATGATAAGTATCGTTAAAGACACCCCAAGTTACTCCAATCCAAGTGGCAGGGTCAGAATCGATTTTCCAGTTAAGAATTCCCTTGGGATCGTTAGTCAAGCCCACGTATTGGAGTTTTGATTTTTCCGTAGGGTCGTAACTTTGGGATCGAGCCGTATCCGGAGGGAGGAAGGTGAGTAGGCATAAGGCGAGGCAAAAGATATGGAGCGAGGAGGTTGAAAAATGTTTTATCAACGGCTTGTTTGTCATAAACATGTATATATTTAGCATAAACTTAAAAAAAGAGTTGTTTTTCATGGCTTTTATTCCATCTTAGGTAATGAAAAAACGCTAACTATCAAAGCTAGTCATTAATTTCGGTACGGGGCGTTTTAAAATGGCCGGCCGGTTGGCCGCGAATTATTTTAACGAAAGCGAGCGTTTAAGGCCAGGATTTTGGCTTGGCCCGATCGATCAAAGAGTCGTTTTTAAGGAGACACTCAGGGATTTTTTTTTTCGTTTCCAAGGGTCATTTTTAGACGGCGCGGGTTATGGGCGCTCGGGCCTGCCAAACGGGCCGTTTTTTTTATTAATGATATCGGGGCCCAAATCGTTTTGGCCGGAAAGGACGCGAAACCCCTGGTAACGTTCCGACGTTCTTGAGCCTTGGCCAAGTTGTCGATATTACTAATTAGCACGTCAAACGTAACTTTGTCAATAAAAATTCACTCTTGAGCGCGTAAAAGTATCAAATTAAAAAAAACGCGCCATCCCACGAAATTTGGCCTTACGATCGGAGCGTGTTTTGGCCCATTATTTAGCGGCCTTTTTTGGCGCTTTGGGTTTTTTGTTGGGCCCCCCAGACAAAATCCGGAGGCTGGTTTTGCGGAGGGGCTTTCGGTGAGGTTAGGCCCATAATCGCGCCAGCGTTTTATTGGAAGCCTGGCCTTTAAAATCGGTTTTCTTATAAACGTACATGTTTAGGACACGTTTTCTAGCTTGATTGCTTTTTAGTCGTTTGTGAATGATTAAAAAAATTGTATTGGCAATTTATACGGTAATAAAATATAATAAAATAAATTTTTAGGAAACGTTAAATTTTTAAAACAGTCATTAATCGTAAATTTTAACTTTTCTTAGGTTTCGGCTCCGGTTAAAGGGCCTTTTTTCCCCCAACAAAACGCGGTTCGTTTAAGAAAAAAATGGGCTACTGGACTTTTCGTGCACCAATAATATATAATCTAATCGGATTTTTGGCCCAGCCATCATTTTGGCGTTCGTTTACGCCGTCACCACAATCCCGGAGAGACAATGGCAGAACATCATTCTAAGACCAGCACGATCGAAAAAATGTGTCACGATTCCGATTGCGCTGAAAGGATCAATCACCTTAAACCCGAACAGCAAAAACTGTTTAACACTTTCACCTATTGCCCTTACTGCGCCGAGGAGCTGATGCTGATCTGCCATAGTTGCCGCGAGCAGCTTAGCGGCAACGAATTCAAATTCTGCCCCTGGTGTGGCGTGAAATTTGAGGATCCCGAACGCTAAAGGCGATAACCGGGTCGCCCCCGAAAACCCGCCAAAGGCGGCGGGGTAAATCCCCAAAACCTTACGGTTTGGAAGTCATAAAAACCGGATGATCTTTTGGTCGCCTTTGGCCCAAAGACCATCCGGGGCGACCGATTTCGAGCGGCCGATATAGAGCGGCCCACGTCGGGCGGCCCACGTCGGGCGCCCAACGTTTGGCGGCCGGCATCGAGCGGCCCACGTCTGGCGGCCAATCTCGGGGACCATTGGGACGAGAGATTATAGACTTTTGAGCGTTTTAATTTAAATTTTAATGGGCCCATGGCCAATTTTTTTAGAGCCGATAGGCGTATTTAAACCCACGAGGTAGGTCTTTGGTGGGTAAAAGTTCCGAAGATGGGTTAAAGCGCCGTCATTCGCCAGGAAATTGAATGGAAATATATTAACGTTTGATTATTAAGGAGATTTATCATGTCCAAGTTGGATCCGCGTCTGCCTCTGATTGACGACATAGCGCTTGAGGGCAAGGTTGTCCTGGCCAGGGTTGACCACAACGTGGTCGAAAAGGGCCTCATCAAGGACTCCTTTCGAATTGACGCCACCTACGGCCTGATTCACTACGTGGCCAGGCGGGGTGGTTTTCCCATTTTGATGACCCACGTCGGTCGGACCAGGGACAAGGCCGGTAACATCAAAACCTCACCCGACACGGCCGTGACCGCCATCGTGGATTATCTCAATCGCAAGATCTCCGGGGGGTTCGCGGTCCCGGATCTCCCGATCCACGAAAGCCATGGCATCGAGTCATTGCCCCTTTCGGCGGTGGCCCCGCTCTTGGATAAACTCAAAAAAAGGGAGATCGGCGGCATCTATCTGCCCAACACCCGTTGGTTTGCCGGGGAGGAATCCAAAGACGACAAAACCAAGGCCCTGGCCAAGGATCTGGCCGCCCTGGCCGACGTTTACGTCAACGACGCCTTTGGCTCCTGGCAGCCCCACGCCTCGACCTACGACGTGGCCTCGGTCTTACCCTCGGCGGCCGGGTTTTTGATGCAAAAAGAGCTCATCCACCTCGATTTGGTCCTTAATCCCACCAACCCGTTTTTGGCCGTGGTGGCCGGCTCCAAATACGACACCAAAATCGGCCCGCTAAATAAACTCTATGAAAAGGTCGATCACCTGATCCTGGGCGGCGTTATCTACAACGCTTTTCTGGCCGCCAAATACGGCATAGAGGTCAAAGGGGTGGCCCAGGAGGACGTGGAACTGGCCAAGGGTTTGGTGGAAAAGGACAAAACCGCCGGGAAGATTCTGGAACCCGGGGCCCTGGTCGAGTCGGAAACCCTGGATCGCTCCGATCCCGCCAAGGTCAAGGTGGTCAAGGTCGCCGACTTTAAGCCCGGCCAAAGCTACCAGTACTTTTTGGACGTCGCCCCCGAATCCTTTGACGCCCCGGCCTTGGCCCAGGCCATCGGTTCGGCCAACACCGTCTTCGTTAACGCCGTCATGGGCCTTACCCCCCACTTTCCCGACGGCAGCGCCCGGATTTATTCCGAGATCGCCAAAAACAAAAAGGCCCGTAAGCTTTTTGGCGGCGGCGACACCTTGACCGAGCTTAAAAACTTGACCCCGGGCGTTTATTTGGACGCCCTCGACGACGAGACCTATTACTTTTTCACCGGCGGCGGGGCCGTTTTGACCGCCATCGAAAGCGGCGCCTACGGCCTTAAACCCGTGGCCGCCCTTCTAAAGGCCTAACCGGTTGGGCTTTTAAACGGCCCAACCGTCCGCCCTTTTTCGCGCCCGACCGGGCCTGGCCCGGTTGGGCCCGATCGACGTTAGCCATGAACGAGACCGACAAAAACTGGTTTGACAAAAAGGCCGAATGGATATGGAGTTTGGGCCGCGTGGGTTATATCCCCATCTACCACTCCTTTTGGGGGGCCCTTTTGGGCTTACCCCTTTTCGCCCTTTTTTTCATGCTGGGCTGGCGGGCCTATCTCATCGCCTATCTGGCCATCCTGGCCCTGGGCTTACTGGTATCGTGGCGTTCGCTGGTCTTTTACGGCAGTCCCAAACAAGACGATCGGGTGATAATCGATAAAACTTTCGGTTACCTGACGGCCATGTTTTTGGCTCCCCAGTACTCGTTTCTTAAAATGCCATTTTTGTGGGGATTTTTTATCTTTTTGCTTATAGATATGTTTAAACCATGGTACGTTGGCAAAATACATGAGAAAAATGGCTCGATATATATAATGTTAGATGATTTTCTTAACGGGCTTACGACTTGTTTCATTATGTGGCTTATAGCCGCCGTTCATTACCTATTCGTTGAGCCCCATATTTTGCCGGCCATTTTCGCGCGATGACCGACGTTTTTGGGCATCAACCCCGACCGTCTTGGTTAACCTCCTCGCCGCTTAGGGAATTGTGGGAGAAGGCGGCCCTCGTGGCCGATGCCCTGGACCGACATGGCTTAACCCTGACCACGGCCGAGAGCTTGACCGGTGGCTGGATTTCGACGGCCTTGACCTCGATCCCGGGCATTTCCAAATATTACCTGGCCGGCTTGGTGACTTACTCCAATGAGTCAAAAATGGAACTTTTGGGGGTGCCCAAAGAAGTTATCGTCGAGCGGGGGGCGGTAAGCCACGAATGCGCCTTTTTCATGGCCACCGGGGCGAGAAAAGCGGGCGCGAGCGACTGGTCCCTGGTCACCACCGGCATCGCCGGACCCGACGGTGGCAGTAAAGAAAAACCCGTTGGCTTGGTTTTCGTGGGGGTGTCCGACGGCGCCCGAACCGTGTCCAAAAGGCTATTTTTGTCAGGCGATCGTTTGCGGGTGACCTTAAGCGCGGCCCTGGAGGCCCTGACCTTTCTTTACGGGGAACTTATTAATTTGAACCATGGTTGACGCGCCCGGTAAAGGGTTCGATAGAAAAGCTCCCCAAACGCGCCCGGCGGCCTTTTGTTTCCCGGCTCGATCGTCTCGATCTTCTCGATCGTCTCGATCGTCACGATCGTTTTGATGGTTTCATGATTCGTTTGTTTTCCGACCAAAAGATGATCGGGGGTTTTAGTTAGTGGAAACATTGGGGCGATCGCCAACGAAACAAAAGCGAGTCGTCCGATTGGATCTTTGGCCGGGGTTATTTATGGCCCATTTTTCTTCGACTTCGCGTCGAAGCCGGATAGCGGTTTAACGTATGACCAGTACCGATGAGGTGGCGAAACTTCGCCAGGAGGTAGAGCGCCTCAAAAACGAAATTACCGAACTAAAGCTCAAGATTCCCACCGGGGTTTTGCAGATCTGTTCGAGTTGCCAAAAAATCAAGGACCCCAATGGGCACTGGATACCGCTGGATCGCTTTTTGTCGCTCTACGCCGGCCTTCAGACCAGCCATGGCTATTGCGAACAATGCGCGGCCAGGCTTATCGCCGAGGCCGAAAGTTAACCCTTAATCGGCCCAAGGTTTTTTTCAAAGGCCCGGGTAACTTGGCGTTTCCCTAAGGCCGGGGCCCTGGCCCCTTTGATCGATCGATAACGCTTAGGACCATTGGATTTTTTATGAAGGCCTTTCTTATAGGACGCCCCTCGTCCGGACGGGAGACAATCTTTCGGGCCTTGACCGCCCTGGGCCCCAGCCCCGTCCACTCGGATCTTCGCCAAGGCGAGGCCACGGTGGCCGATCCGCGTCTTGATTATTTGAGTTCCGTTTTTAACCCGCGCAAGCACACCCCGGCCCGGCTGGAGTTGTTTTTGCCCAAGCCCCAACTCGAACCGCAAAAGGCCCTCAAGTTTTGTTTGGAAAAGGCCAGGGAGGCGGACGTTATTTTAATGGTCCTGGCCGATTTTCCCGACGCCGTCGGGGACAAGGCCGATCCCGAAAAGGAGGCCGCTTTTCTGACCTCGGAACTAAAGGCCGCCGATTTCGTGACCGTCTCCACGCGCCTGGAGAGGATCGACGAAGACAACAAAAGGGGCCGCAAGGCCGATCCCCAGGAACGCGAGTTACTGGCCCAGGCCCTTAAGGTCTTGGAAGAGAACAAACCCTTGCGGGATTTTCCCGAACTGGCCAAGGCGCCCAGGCTTAGGGGTTTCGGCCTCCTTTCGGCCAAACCGCTCCTGGCCTTGGTAAACCTGGCCGATAACGCCCCGGGCCTTCCCGACTACAAAATGGAGGTCCCCTATCTGGCCTTAAAGGGCAGCTTGGAAGAAGAGTTTAGTCTCCTTAGTCCCGAGGAAGCCGCCGAACTCATGGGCGCCTATGATTTGACCGAACTTGGCGTTTCCCGGGTGGCCAAAAAACTCTACGACATGATGGAGCTGGTTAGTTTCTTTACCGTGGGGGAGGACGAGTGCCGGGCCTGGACCGTGTCCAAGGGCGACAACGCCCTGACCGCCGCTGGCCAAATACACTCGGACATCCAAAAAGGTTTCATCCGGGCCGAGGTCGTGGCCTTTGACGATTTTAAGGCCTGCGGAAATTTTAACGAGGCTAAAAAACGGGGCCTTTTTCGCTTGGAGAGCAAGGCTTACCTGGTGGCCGACGGCGACATCATCCACTTCCGTTTTAACGTTTAAAATTTCGCCAACGGTACCATCGTAAATCACCATGGGCCAAACCAACAAACGAACCCGCGTTTAAACGATTGGCCAAGCGTTGGATTCATGGAGGTGTGTTTTCTGCCGTGCCCGATTTCTTTTCCGACAAAACGCTAAAGGTTCTTTCCGACCTCCAAAAGAACAATAACCGCGAATGGTATCACGAAAACAAAAACCGGTTGGAAGAATTCCTTTTCGCCCCGGCCAGGCAAATGGTCGTCGACATCGGCCAGATATTGAACGCCCATACCGAGAAATTGGTGGCCGAACCCAAGATCGATCGCTCCATCTATCGCCTCTATCGGGACACCAGGTTCTCCAAAGACAAAAATCCCTATAAGGATCACCTGGGGCTCATTTGGTGGCATGACCTACCCGAGGGGAAGCTGTCTAGCCCCTGTTTCTATTTTCACCTGATGCCCGAAGGCTTTATCTGGTCGGTGGGCATCTACGCCTTAACGCCGCCGACTTTGTTGGCCTTTAGGCGGGACATACTGGACCCCCAATACGGCCCGAACTTTAAGACCCTCGCGGCCCAGATCCGCAAGATGGGCGTGGATTTTAACCCGCCCGAGCTAAAGCTCATGCCCAGCGGTTTGACCGGCCCAACCTGGACCCATGAGTGGTTAAAAAGAAAATCCCTCTACACTTGGAGCGGGACCTACCCCAACGACAAAAGCACCATATTGGGGCCAAACGGGGCCCGGTTCCTGGGCAAATTTTTTTCCGACGCCAAGCCCTTGTATTGGTACCTGGTCAAACTCATAAACAAGGCCCGGGAAATCGAAAGGGAAACCCCGCCGCCAAAGTTTAGGCGGCCACCCCTCTCCAACCCGGACGACAAGGTCCGTCTCCAGGAGGATGACTTCTAGCCCCAAAACGCCTGGCCCGGCCGTTTTCGCCGGTCCGGATTTGGGCTTTTTGGCCCATGGCCGCCTGGGTTTTTTGGGCCGATTTTGGAAATTAAGGGCCGTTTTCGGCGGCGCTTTTTGACCAGTTTTTGGAAATTTCTGGGCGATTTCGGCGGCTCTTTTTGGCCGGTTTTTGGAAATTTCGCCGCGTTTTCGGCCGGCGGTTTTGGCGTTTTTCTGGGCTTTTTGGCGAAATTTTTTGGGCCGAAATAGAGGTTTTCGCGACTTTTGGGCCTGGGATTTTTGGCCCGTTTTGGGAAATTTAGGGTAGTTTTTCTCGGGCGATTTTGGCGTTTTTCGCGGTTTTTGGGCCTGGGATTTTTGGCTTGGTTTTTGGTTTTTCGGGGCGTTTTTCGCTCAAACTTTTCGTTAGATTTTGGGGTAGTTTTTCGCGGGCGGCGTTTGGCGCGTTTCGCTAATTTCGCCGCTTTGGTTGGGCGCTCTTTTGTGGCCTTTTGGCTGGCCCAGGGCGAGTCTGGATCCCAATGGTTTTGGCTTGTTTGGGCGCGGTTTTTTTACCCCCAGGCGGGTCGTTTTGGCCGTTTTGAGACTCCGTTTTTGGACCGATTGGCCGGTCCATTGGGCCGTTTTAGGCTTGGAAAAACGGGTCGATTTTTCGTTTTTTGAGGTTTTTTTGTGGGACGCATTCTGGTTATAGATGACGATTTAAGCCTTCGCGAGGTCATGGAAATGCTCCTTTCCAACCTCGGACATAGCGTCGACTTGGCCGAAAACGGTGACGTGGGCCTGAAAATGGCCTTGGGCAAAGACTACGATCTGATCATAAGCGACATCCGCATGCCGATTATGAACGGCCTGGAAGTGTTGGAAAAACTGCGGTCCGAAAACCGCCAAACCACCATGATTTTGGTTTCGGCTTACGCCCGGGACGACACGGCCGTGGAGGCCATGCGGCTTGGGGCTTACGACTTTTTGCCCAAACCCTTTAGGCCGGCCGATCTGATCTCGGCCGTGGATTCGGCCTTGGCCCATCACAACGTTGACAAGGAACGTCAGGCGTTGGCCGACATGGTCATAAACAATCAGCGTTTTAGCGGGTTGGTGGGATCGTCCTCGGCCATGCTACACGTCTACGATTTGATAAAAAGGGCCGCCTTGACTTCCACCAGTATCCTCATTACCGGGGAGAGCGGGACCGGAAAAGAATTGGTGGCCCGGGCCGTCCACTCCAACTCCAACCGGGCCGAGAAAAATTTCGTGGCCATAAATTGCGGCGGCATGCCCGAGCAATTGGTTGAAAGCGAACTTTTCGGTTACAAGAAAGGCGCCTTTACCGGGGCCAATACCGACAAGCAAGGCTTGATGGCCACGGCCGACGGGGGGACCTTGTTTTTGGACGAGTTGGCCGAACTTACCTTGCCCATGCAGGTTAAGCTTTTGAGGGTGGTCCAGGAAAAAACTTTCAGGCCCGTGGGCGGAAACGCCGAACAGATGACCGACGTTCGTTTCATCGCCGCCACCAACAAAAACCTGGAAGCCGAGATCATCGCCGGCCGCTTTAGGGAGGATCTGTATTATCGGCTAAACGTCATAAACATCCGCATCCCCCCCTTAAGGGAAAGAACCGAGGACATCCCGCTTCTGGCCCATTATTTCTTGGAAAAGTTCAGTCGCCAGCAAAACAAAGACGTTCGGAAACTGTCTACCTACGCCTTGGATATCCTGACCCGTTACCACTTTCCCGGAAACGTCAGGGAACTGGAAAACATCATCGAGAGATCCGTGGCCTTGGAGCAATCCAACATCATCTTGCCCGAGAGCTTGCATCTGGCCGATTTTAAAAGGCAGTCTTCCCTTAGGCCCCCGGTGGCCCCCAGGGACGGCCATAAATTGGCCGTGCCCGAACCGGCTTTCGCGGCGCCCCTGGGACGCCCGGCCGAGCCGGAGCCCAAGCCCGTTGGCGAAGGCGAGGTCATTGATTTCAAATCTTTGCAACTGGTTCCGGGCGGGCTGGATAACGTTTTGACTTCCCTGGAGGGCTATTACCTCTACAACGCCTTAATGACCGCCGGCGGAAACCGCGGCCGCACGGCCATATCGCTTGGCATCAGCCCTTGGCGTTTAAGGATGCGCCTTATGGCCTTTAGTTTGGCCGATCTTAACCCGGTCCAGCTCATGTCCATTCCCCAAGAGCGCTTCCCCAGGCCCAACTTACCCGAGGACGTCGCCCCGGAGTGGACGGACAAGGCCATAAAATTAGACGAGATCCTCCACGCCGTGGAGCGGCAGTTCATTAAGCTCGCCCTGGAAAACAGTAACGACAACAAGACCGAGGCGGCCAACGCCCTGGGCCTTTCCCGGCGATCTTTCCAGCACCGCATCGACAGGACCAATTATGAACAATACGCGCGCGAAAACGAACAGTGACGGCGATCAGACCAGCGATACCCGAGCGAAAACGACCAGCGACGGCCACCGGAACAACAATACCCGAGCGAAAACGACCAGTGACGGCGACCGGACGAACGACACGCGAGCCAAAACGAACGGCGACGGCGACCGGACGAGCGACACGCGAGCCAAAACGAACGGCCACAAGGCCAAGGCGTATAACTACAGAAAACCAACGGACGAAAACAACGTTCCCATAAAACCGCGAACGTTCGCTCCCTTAAACTTTTTTCATATGCGCGTCCACGTCGCTTGGATGACAAACGGCGCCAAACCCGTCCTAAGTAAGGAAATTTGTTATTCCTTAAATAAGTTAATAAAGGAATTTTCCCAAAAACGCTCGCTGGAAATTCTCAAAGGTGAAATCAACCGAGATTCCCTTTACATGTTCTTGACCTTGACTCCCAAAACGCCCCTTGACGCCGTCGTGAACAAACTCAAACAATGGACTTCCGACGGTTTGACGAACGCTTTTCCCGCTTTGAAACGAGAGTATCCCGACGGCCAGGTTTGGTCCCAAGGCTATTTTTGCCTAACCGAGGGGCAACTAGGTAACGAAATGAAAACGTATTTTCGGGACCAAAGCCGCCTGGCCGAGACGAAAGAAAAGTAACGGCCCAATCGGCGCGAACGAAGCCTCGCGGCCTTGGCCAATGGCCCAGGCCAGGCGGGCCAGGGAGACGCGAGAAAAAAGCTCGAACCGGGCCGCCCTGACCTTGGGGCAATATTTTTTAAAAACAAACGTCTTCTGGGATGTATTTGTTAAAATTTTTTTCGCGTAAACCTCGCCAAGCGTTTTTTTTTCGCTTACGGGGCGCTAATTACCGTCGCTTTAACTTTAATTTAAAGTTTTATTTTGGCGGCTATGGTTTTCGCGCTTGTGTTTTTATATAAACGCTTTATAATAATCATAACGCGCTGATCGATGATAGTTTTTTTGCCAGAGACTTAATCGACCTGTTAGTTTTATCTATTTTTGTTTTTAAGTTGATTTTTTATCTGTCTTAGAGGTGGTATTTATCTTGAAAAATTGGTTTTAAATCGTTTTTTTCTTTTTACGGGCCGTCAATGGCCAGGGATTTTTTGAATTTTTAATTTTTTGATTGGCTAATAAACGCGCGAGTCCCGACGTTAAGTAGCGTTAAGCGACAAAGCCAAGCAATTCGTTTTTCGTTAAGTAAAAGCTTCACCTTTTGGCAAGCCCGGACATTATTTCCGGAGCCCATGGGGTAACGTATTAGGCCAGGAATTCCCCCCAAGCCTAAAGCGCCTTGGCCAAGGCATTGGCCAAGCGATAAAACCTAGGCTTAATCGAGGAAAATTATGCTGGAACAAGTTATTGAAAAAAAAGGAACTGGCCAAGACGGCTGGGCTTACGCGAGCCTGGCCATGGATTCGTGTCGAACCTTGACCAATGATCCGGCCCAAGCTTGGCGCCTAACCGATCGCTGGAATAACGTGGCCGTCGTGACCGACGGGTCTAGCGTCCCGGGCTTGGGCGACATCGGCCCGCTGGCCTCATTGCCTCTTGTCGAGGAGAAAGGGAAACTTCTTTCGAAACTGGCCGACATTTCGGCCTTTCCCTTGGTATTGGGTACCAAGGCCTTGGATGACGCCGTGACCACCATCGCCTCCCTGGCCCCGTCCTTTGGGGTCGTCAATTTGGAAGCGATGAACGAAAGCACTTCCATGGAGATCAAACTGCGCCTGGCCGAGTTTGACGAGTTGCCGGTCTACCACGATACCCAGGACGGTTTGCCGGTTTTGAGCTTGGCCGCCCTGTTAAACTCAATTAAGGTTTTGGGCAAAAAAATGTCCGATATCAAGATGGTATTGGTCAGCGGCGAAATCGAGGCCCTGCCCATGGTGGAATTTTTCAGGCTGGCCGGGGCCGCGGACATCGTGGTCTGCGATCGTTTTGGGGCCATCCATAAGGGCCGCCCGGGGGCCACCAACTGGGTAAAAGAAGAACTGGCCCAAAAAACCAACCCCAGGCAAGTTAAGGGCAATCTGGCCAAGATCGTCTCCGGGGCCGACGTTTTGGTGATCCTGTCCCCAAACGTTTCCCTCGCGAAAGATCTGGCCTCGACCATGGCCAACGAACCCATAATCTTTAACCTGACCGATCAAAAAGTCGACTATGGCCAGGCGGCCATCACCGCCGGCGTTGGCCCCAACCAGGCCAACCGGTTAAATTCCTGCCTGGTTTTTCCGGGCATTCTAAGGGGCGTTTTAAACGCCCGGGCCAAGGTCATTAACGCGGCCATGAAGATGGCGGCCGTATTGGCTTTGGCCAAACTCGTGCCCGAGGCGGAATTGGGCCCGAATTTTATCGTCCCTTCGGTCACCAAGCCCAATTTGGTTTCGGTTTTGGCCGAGGCCGTCTCGACCGCGGCCGCGGCCAGTGGGGTCAGCCGTTTCATATGACCTCCCAGGTTCCCGATCTCCTGGGTCAGTCGGAAAACCTTTTGGCCGTAAAGGAACGCCTTTCCTTGGCGGCCAAGGTTGACAGGCCCGTCCTCATTTTGGGGGAGAGGGGAACCGGCAAGGAATTGGCCGCGGCCAGGTTGCATTTTCTTTCCAAACGCTGGCAGGGTCCCTATCTGACCCTAAACTGCGCCGCCTTGGCCCCGGGGCTTTTGGACGCCGAACTTTTTGGCCACGAGGCCGGCGCCTTTACCGGGGCCACCCGCCGTCGCCAAGGCCGCTTTGAGGCCGCCGACGCGGGCACCTTGTTTTTGGACGAAATAAGCCACCTAACCATCCAAGCCCAGGCCAAGATCCTAAGGGTGGTGGAGTACGGAAGTTTTCAGCCCGTGGGCGGCACCCTGGAACGAAAGGTTGACGTTCGGGTAATCGCCGCCACCAACGCCGATTTGCGGCTCATGTGCCAACTGGGGACCTTTCTGCCCGATCTCTGGGATCGCCTAAGTTTCGAGGTCATAACCCTCCCGCCCCTTCGCGATCGCCCCGGCGACGTCTCGTTTTTGGCCCATTATTTCGGGGCCCGCATGGCCCAAGAACTTGGGCTCCCCCAACCCCCAACCTTTTCCCAGGAGGCCCTTTCGGCGCTCGATCTCTACCCCAGGCCGGGAAACGTCCGGGAGCTCAAAAACATGGTCGAAAGACTGGTCTACCGCTCCGCCAACGACATCGCCGAGCCCATTGGCCCCGGGATCGTGGAATCCTTCATCGCCGCCTCCCTCGAAAACCCCGTCACCCCGCCAAATAACCAGGCGCCCGATCGAATCGATTTTTCGCCTAACCAATCGCCCAACCAATCACCCATTCAGGCGCCCAACCAAGCGCCAACCCAATCGCCCAACCCAGCCGGCGCCCCGGCCCAAGAACCCAGCTTCCCCTTATCGCCCGGCCAGTTTGACGAACTGATGCGCCAACAAGCCTTAAGCGTAATCGATCGGGCCATGGCCCAAGCCAACCAAAACCAAATCCTCGCGGCCAAACTCCTGGGCCTTAACTACCACCGCTTTCGATCCTTACGAAAAAAATTTTCCTCCCCCAAAACCCCCGTTGAGTAAAAGGCCTTATTTACTCGCGACTTTTCCCAATTTCGCCCAAACCATGGCGCATGCGTTAAACGGCCAAACTAAATCCGTTACTTCCAAGCCCATTTTTCGCCCAATGCTTTTGAACGTTTTTTGAACCGCCTTCAAACGTTTTTTGAACAGGCCCGGTCTGGCTTTTAAACGATCTTTGAACCTCCCTTAAACAACTTTGAACCGCTTTTGAACAATCGGGCCAAGCGAGGGCGGGGAGGCTTCCAAGGTTTGAACGGCTTTTGAACGGGCCGTAAACGTCTTTTGAACAGATCAGGTCTGGCTTTTAAACGATCTTTGAACCGCCCTTAAACAACC
>JAITLH010000122.1 GCA_031277995.1 Deltaproteobacteria bacterium | reverse complement strand
CCTTGGTTATCCATTAGTCTAATATGGGTCTTGCATGAACGAAAAAAAGTTTTTAAGAATTTTTATTTTTATTTACTTATTTTATTTGCACTGATCACTTTTACAATATATTATTTATCAATATCTCATTTGCCTTCACTTACTAATAATACTATAAATGATTCAAGTTATTTAAATATAAAAAATTTTATTTATTTTTATCTTTTATTTATTGGTAATATTGCTTCAGATAGGGCGTTTGGTTTATTTGTACTTCTTTTATCAATTTTTATAATAATAGATTTCATATATAATAATAGAAAAAGTGATATTTTACCTGTAACTTTAATATTAAATGGTCTAATTTCAGGCGTTGTTTTATTTGTTGGTCGCGGTGATTTTGGACCCCAGCAATCAGCGGCTTCAAGATATATGGCCATGTCTATGCCAATTATTTTAGGCTGTATATTGTATATATATGATAAAGATTATTTAAATTTCTTTAAACATATTTTTTCTATTAGAAAAAAGATTTTTAAAGTAATATACTATATTTTTATAACTATATTAGTTGCTTACTTTATTATAGGAACTAATCATTCGAGGAAAGAAAGAGATAATAGAAATTTGTATAAATTTTATTTTTATACTGCTGATTCACAGCCTTCTGAATTGCTACAACCAATTTATTTAAGTGACTATAAATTTTTAGCGAAAATAGCTGAAACATTGAAAGCAAATCATTTAAATATATTTTCTAAAGGTGAAATGTATTCAAATGAAATTCAAACTCAAAATATAGAAATCCTTGATTCAAACCAACAAATGGTAGTGCTTAATAACGTCGAATTTATAAATAGTTTTGACGATCCATACCTGTTATTTTCTGGAGCGGCCATTGAAAAAAATCGACTTTCAAAAGTTGATTCAGTATATATTCTATTAAATGATCAAAAATTTAATTGTTATTATGGCTTAACAAACTCGTTCGTAATGAAAATTTCGAGAAGAAATCGCAATATAAAAGCTGGATTTACTAGGGCTGTTCCTTTACGATTACTTTCTGATGGACAATATCAATTAAAAATTCAATTATTATCAGCTGATAAGAAAATAATTTATCAAACTGATAATTTATTAACTATAAATAAAGCAAGTAATGTTATTGATATTTTATATAGTTATAAATATTGATAAGTAAGTTTTTATTGCTTTTTTTTATAATTAAACTTATGACTTGTCTGAATCATGATTTTTTATAAAAAATTAGCCTAAAAATAATTGCTCAATCAAGGTTAAGCGCCAGAGCCAGTTTTTTTATATCATCAATTACTCAACATAATAGATTAAAATGTCACTTCGTAAGCGCTTACTTTGGCTTAACGGGTTGTCGGTTTTTTGGGGATGTCCAAATAGTTGGGTGAGTTTTTTTGATAGGGCGGTTAGCCAACCGCGTAGGCCAAAGCCGCGTCGATCCTTTTTTGGATGGCCTGGGGCCCTAGGATATCCATGACTTCGTATAGTCCGGGACTGGCCGTGACGCCGGTTAAGGCGAGCCTAAGGGGCTGGGCGGCGGCGCCGGGTTTTACGGCAAGTTCGGCAGCGAGATTCCGAAGTAGATTTTCAAAGGCGCCATGGTCGTTTGGCGGGCTTTTTAGAAGTTCCCGCCAGCGGGCCAGGATGGAAAGGCCTTGTGGGGTGAGGAGTTTTTTGGCCGAATCCGGGTCGATTTTGGGCAAATCCAAGAGATAGAACTCCGCCTTGGCGGCCATCTCGTCTAGGGTCTTGGAGCGCTCCCGTAAGGTGAGGACGATTTTCTCAAGGATTTGTGGGCTAGGCAGGGCAAGAGCTCGTTTTTCCAAAAATGGTTTTAGGAGATTCGAGACGTCGCTCGGCTCGCGGCTTTTAAGGTAATGGGCGTTTAACCAATCGAGCTTCTCCGGGTTAAAGACCGCGGCCGATTTGCCAACGTTTTTTAGGCTAAATAGCCCTTCCATCTCCTTTAGGGAAAAAATTTCTTGATCGCCGTGTGACCAACCAAGACGGGCCAAGTAGTTAACCAAAGCTTCCGGCAGATAGCCAAGATCGTGGTAAGCCATGACCGAGGTGGCCCCGTGGCGTTTGGAGAGCCTGCTTTTGTCGGCGCCCAGGATCATGGGCAGGTGCCCAAAATTTGGCGGGGTGGCCCCGAAGGCCCGATAGAGCAGGATCTGTCTGGGCGTGTTATTTACGTGGTCGTCACCCCTTATCACGTCGGTTATGCCCATGTCGATGTCGTCCACGACCACGGCCAGATTGTACGTTGGCTGATCGTCACTTCTAAGGAGCACCAGATCGTCAAGTTCCGAAGCGTCAAAGGCGATGGGGCCCTTAACTAGATCGGTCCACCCTATTTGTCCAAAATCCGGCCCCTTGAAACGGACCGCGGCTCCGGGCGCCGGGCCCAGTCCCAATTCTCGGCAGCGCCCATCGTAACGGGGTTTTCCTCCCTCGGCCAGGGCTTTTTGGCGGCCTATCTCGATTTCCTCCGGCTTGCAATGACACCAGTAGGCCAACCCCTTTTCGACCAACCACAAAACTTTTTCGCGATGGAATTGGCTTCGGGCCCGTTGGAAGATGGGCTCGCCGTCCCAACTAAGGCCTAACCATTTCATGGCATTCAATATGGATTGGGTGTATTCTTCGGTGGAACGCAGGGCGTCGGTGTCTTCGATCCTAAGAACGAAGCGCCCGTTTTCTTTTTTGGCCAAGAGATAGTTAAAAAGGGCCGTTCTGGCCCCGCCGATGTGGAGATGCCCGGTTGGGCTGGGAGCGAAGCGGGTAATCATAATATTAAAGCCAACGAGTAAAATCCATGCGGGATCAAGGTTTGGACCAAGTTTTGCGGACTTGGGTCGATCGGGAAAAAAAACGAGTTATGGTTAGGCGGGGAACAAAAAAATGGGCCAAGAACCACAATCTTTTATAATAGCCTCATAGAAAGTTAAAAAGCAACTTGTTTTTCTTCTCAAGATTATTTATAATAAAAAATTCAGATCGCCAAAGCCTTGGACTTTGGTACCGAGATTTTTCGTTTTGCGGCGATCCGGCTTTGGCGACATCTCAAATTTCAAAAAGTGGCTAATCATGGCCACGAGCGGGAGGGCATCATGTCCAGAAGACCTTTTTTGGCCGGAAACTGGAAGATGTTTAAGACGGGCGACCAGGCCGTCGCTTTTATCGAAGAATTCGTCCCGCTGATTGGGGACTTGACGGACAGGGACGCGGCGTTGGCGGTCCCGGCCACGGCCCTTCAAAGGGCGGCCGACGCGGCCAAGGGCAGTCCCGTCATCATCGGGGCCCAGAACCTGCACTGGGAAAACGAAGGCGCCTTTACCGGAGAGATCTCGGCCGGCATGATCGTTTCCGCCGGAGCCAAAATGGCCATCATCGGCCACAGTGAGCGCAGGCAGTATTTTGGCGATACCGACGAGTGGGTTTCGAAAAAACTCTCCGCCGCTCTCGCGGCCGGGCTTTTGGCCGTCGTTTGCGTGGGTGAGACCTTGGCCGAACGCGAATCCGGCCGGACCTTCGAGGTCCTGGCCACTCAGCTCAAGGGTAGTTTAGCCGATTTTAAAGCCCAAGACGAAAAAAATCTGATCTTGGCTTATGAACCCGTCTGGGCCATAGGGACGGGAAAGACGGCCACCAAGGAAGAAGCCCAAGAAACGCAAGCCTTCATTCGTAAAGAACTTGGAAGCCTGGGCCTTCCCGCCGAGGCCATCAGGATCCTTTACGGCGGCTCGGTCAAACCAGACAACGCCCAAGCTCTCATGGCCCAGCCTGACATAGATGGACTTTTGGTTGGCGGGGCCAGTCTCAAGGCCGATTCCTTTGCCAAAATCGTAAAATACGGTAACTGAATCTTTCCCAAAGTTTGATTTAGTCTCTATCTAGATGGTAGAGACCTATGTTTTTGAAACCTTTTACCCCCATGGTGCTGGGGTATCGTCTCGGGTCGTCGAATGTTCTCTTTTATCACTTTGATTCATGTTGTCGTGGCCATCATTTTGATGATCAGCGTCCTACTGCAGACCGGGAAGGGCACCGGTTTGGGAGCGGCTTTTGGCGGTTCCTCTTCCTCGGTTTTCGGGGCGAGGGGCCCGGCCACCTTCATTGGCAGAGTGACTACCGTGGCGGCCATTATTTTCATGGTAACTTCTCTGACGCTTTCGGTTTTCGCTGAAGGGGCCTACAAACGGGGGTCGGTCATAGAGGCCGAACCTGAAC
This sequence comes from Deltaproteobacteria bacterium, assembly GCA_031277995.1. Classification (GTDB taxonomy): domain Bacteria; phylum Desulfobacterota; class Desulfarculia; order Adiutricales; family Adiutricaceae; genus JAIRNQ01. The sequence goes on along the minus strand of JAITLH010000122.1, from coordinate 2,022 downwards.
CGGCCCCAGTCGCCGCCCCGGTCGAGGGAAGAGCCGTTTCCGAGGAAGAGGTTCAAGTTCCCATTGACCCGACTTTGCTTCCAGCCCCCGGATTAGAAGAGAGCGCGACCGAAGCTTCCGAAATATCGACGGAAACCACCCCTCCGGCCGCAGGTAGCGACTCCCCAACTTCGGACGGCGCCGGGAAAGGTTCTGAAGTTTCCGGGCCCGCCCAAGGCGGCCAAACTTCCCCCGGCGAAACCGCGACCGAGCAAAGCTCGTCAGGACAAACCACGGCCGAGCAAAGCTCGACCGAACAAAACGCCGCTGGACAAACCGCGGGCGATCAAAGCTCGTCGGGACAAACCTCGGCCGATTAATTGCGCTATTGACGGCGTCGCTTCGGGATACGACAAACCCGTCGAAGCCAAACCCAGTTAATAAAGGCTACGTTTTTTTCTCTTGTCTTTAATTGGACAATACATCATAATTAACCGATCCGCGCGGGGCAACCCGGGGGTCGTCCACCGGTAAGGCTTGTGGAGTCAGTCTTTAACAACTTGGTTTTCGCGCTTGAGGCTTGGCCGGAGACGGGACAGGAACGCGATTTCGCTTTAAGCCCGGCCACGCTTACCGAACTTTTGGCCAGCGGTAAAAATCTTGAGCAATTACCGGTAGTCGATCAAGGGGAAAACCAGTCGGTTATTCCCAAAATTTTGACCTCCATGCGGGGCCATATAAAACTTATGCTCGTTGGCCGAAAGCTAAAGGTCAAGGGCTTTTTTGCCGTCAAGGTGGAACTTATTTGCGCCCGTTGCTTAACCCCCTTCGTTAGCCGGATAGACGATAAATTTGACGATTTAATCAAATTGCGCGAACCCGGAAAAAACGACCTTAGGGGAGTTGACGCGAACCAAGATCTCGACCAAGAAGGAGACGACTCGGCCATAGTGATTCGAGATGGCCAGAGTTTCGATCTCGCTCCCCTGATGGCTGAGTTTTTTTGGTTGGCTTTTCCTTATAAGGCCCTGTGCCGTGACGACTGCGCCGGGTTGTGTCCACGCTGTGGAGCTAATTTAAACGAAGGACCTTGTTATTGTCCTACCCAGCAACCCACCAAACACTAATTTGTCCATCCCGCTAGTGGGCGGGATAGAAAATACTACCATTTATACTTGGAATAAATTCAAGTTTAATTGAAAGGAACTCCTTTGGGTAAAACCTTAGGGGTGTTGGATTTAAAATGACTGTTCCCAAGAGAAGACTCTCAAAAATGAAAGGCCGCTTGCGCCGTACCCATTACGTGGCTTCGGTTCCCACCCTAGTCAAGTGCACGGTGTGTTTTGACCCCGTCAGGCCTCACCATGTTTGCCCTAAATGCGGTCAGTATCGGGGCCGGGTTTTTGTCGTTCCCCCCGAAGAGGACGTGAATCAGAGCAAGGAAAAGGAACAAAAAGTGTCCGTGGTGAAAAAAATAAAAAGAAAAGTAAAACAGGCGAAAAAAGCGCGCTCCAAGCCTAAGGCCGCCGAGTAAACGTTTAAGGCAATGATTTAATGAGCCCCAAAAGCTCTCCGGCGTCGCCGGGATTGGCCATGGTTACCAAGTGTCAAGAATTAAAGTCGTTTTGATTACCGGGGCCAGTCGAGGGATTGGCCGAGCCATCGCCAAGCGATTCGCCTCCAAGGATACCGATTTGGTGGTCACCCATAGCGGCTCCGACCTATCGGTCATGTCGGGACTTGGCGATGAACTTACCCCATTGTGCCATACTTTTGAGGCTCAACGTTTTTCCGTTTCCGACGCAAAAATGGCCGCCGAAGCGGTGAGCGAGATCATTAAGACCTATGGCCGATTGGACGTTTTGGTCAATAACGCCGGTATCACTCGAGATGGGCTTTGCGTCCGCATGGGCGACGAAGATTTTTCCGAGGTCATAGACGTAAACCTTAAAGGCGCCTTTAACCTGTGCCGGGCCGCGGCCAGGCCCATGATGAAACAGCGTTACGGGCGAATAATAAACGTCTCTTCCGTGGTCGCCTTTT
>JAITLH010000056.1 GCA_031277995.1 Deltaproteobacteria bacterium | reverse complement strand
TTTTATTTAGCCAAAGGTTAATGGCCCCTTTGGTGACGTTTTTATCGATGCCAGGGGCATCGGGTGACTTTTCCGTTGTGGCTAAAGCCGTTAGCGACGTTTCCATTGAGGCGAAGGTCACCTAACCGTTTGGTGACGTTTTTATTTCGCCAAGGCGCGAGATAAGGTTTTTATTGGGGCGACGGTCGCCTTTCCCTTTGGTGGCCTATCTTTTAGGGCCAGGGGTGCCTAGGGGATTTTCCAGGTCGGTTAGGCGGCTAGTGACTTTTCCATTATGGCCAAGGTACCTTGCGACGTATTTATTTGGCCAAATATCAATCGTTTTCTTGTGACGTTTCCATTGGGCTTAGGGCCGTTTGGGACGTTTCTAAGGCGGTTAGGGGCTCCGGGCGACCTTTCTTTGGTGTCTTTTCCATTGCGTTTAATGGCCACTGGTCACGACAAGAGCGATCCCAAAAAAAACGTCCGCCCCTCCGGTGACTTTTTTATTATGGCCGGGGCCAATAGAGATATTTTTATTGGGTCAAAAAATAAAAATCGTGGAATTTTTATTGAACTAAAATTCTTCGGTCGCTCTTTGTGACGTTTTTATTGAGGCCATGGACTCAAGCCAACGTTTTTGTTGGGCCAAAAGTAGGGAAGACTTTTGGTGACGTTTTTATCTAGGTTAATAACTCATAGTGACTTTTTTATTGGGCCAAATGTAGATTGCGGCCCACGATGACTTGTCTTTTGGGTTTAGGCGCGTCAAAAGACTTTTCCGTCGCGGCCTAAGCGTCCGGTGACCTTTCCATTGAGGTCAGGGGCGCCGGGTGAAATTTTTATCAAGGCCAGGGGCTGGCCGAATCGCTTGGGACGTTTTTATTGGGGCGCTTGGGGTGACGATTTTATCGGCGCCGGGTTGGGTCAGGCCCATCGTCGTTTGGCCCGGTTCGTTGGAAGTTACAAAAAAAGCCTTTATTAGTCTTCAAATCTAAACTATACTTAACCGTGGTCATGAGAGACCCTAAACGATAAGATTATACCATAGTCTTAAGTAAAAAGTAGGCTTAACCGGGCCGGTGGGCCGATCTGGGGCAATGGCCCGGCGCGTTGGGCCGGGGTTGGCCGCTCGTTTTTTTCGTTTTTACGGCCAGGGAAAGAAAAAGATGGACTATTTAAGCAGAAAAGTCGATAAGGACGCCGCCTCGCTTATTTTCACGGAATTTTTGAAAGCCGGGTTGGCCCTGGAACCCTTGGAACTGGAACGTTTTTTCTGGCTTGACCAAACCCTGAGGCGGCAAAACGACAAGCTGGACTTGACCAGGATTAAGGACCCCAAGTCCATCGTCGTCAAGCATTATCTAGATTCCGTCTTGGCCGCGAATCTCATAGAACCCAAGGGGCCCATCATGGATCTGGGCACGGGGGCCGGGTTTCCCGGCATCCCCATGGCCATCATGCGGCCGGATTGGAAGGTGGTCTTGGCCGAACCCCGGGCCAAGCGGTTGGCCTTTATCGAAGAGGTCATTGACTTACTGGGGCTAAGTAACGTCGAAGTCTACCCCCATAAGGTTACCGAGAAATACCCCGGTCACGTGGACAGCATGGTGGCCAGGGATTTTGGCCCCAGCGTCGAAATAATCGTTTTGGCCGCGGCCATCTTGCCGCCCGGGGGCCGGGTCCACTTGATGAAAGGCCCAACCGTGGACATGGAATTGTCCGAGGCGGCCAAAGATCCGTCTTGGCAAATGTTTGGCGACATCCAGGACCATTACTACACCCTGGGGGCCGAAAGGCTTAAACGACGGCTAATAACCTTGGTCAAGGGCGGCGTCAAGAGCGGGGCGGTTACGGCCCCGAGGCGAAAAGTCACCGAAATCGCCAGCCACATGAATCCCCGGTTCAAGAATTGGGTCAAACTACTGGAAGGCCGAAACATCAAAAAAACCGGGGAAGCCTTGATTTCCGGGAAAAAGATCGTGGCCGAACTCCTTTCCACCGAACCCGTCCCGATAACGAGCTTACTGGCCATCGACAAAGGGGACTACGAGGGCTTAAAAATCCCCGACGAGGTCGAGATTTTTCACCTGCGCCAGGAGATTTTTCCCAAACTCGACTTATTCGGGACCGGGCCGCCCCTTTTGGTCATCCCCACGCCCATTCCGGTCAACTTGAGGGAGGACGAGCCTTTTTCCGGGGTAAAAATTTTGGTGCCCTTCCAGGATCCCGCCAACGTCGGCGCGGTCATAAGGAGCGCAGCGGCCCTGGGCGTGGACGTCATCTTGCTTAAGGAAGCGGCCAACCCCTATCACCCCAAGGCCCTAAGGGTGGCCGGGCCGGCCGTCTTTAAGACCACCATTTTGAGCGGGCCGTCGATAACCGAGCTTCCGGTTTTGGAAAACCTGTTCGCCCTCTCCCCCAATGGAGCGAATATCCACAAATTCAAAGCGTCCAAATTTCTAAAAGACGGGCTGTATCTACTTATGGGCATAGAGGGTCCGGGCTTAACCAACATGGAAATTTCGCCAAAACGACTCCTCTCCATCCCCATGAAACCCGGCGTGGAATCCTTTAACGCCGCCACGGCCGCGGCCATCGCCATGGCCCTCATCACGGCCCAGGAGTTTTCCAAATAAGCCCTGGCCAAAAACGCGAGCCGGCCTTAACCTTGCCTGGGCCGCAAGGTTAAGGCCTTTTTTTACCCTCCACGATTTTACAATAAAATTAACTAGTTAACCGACAAAAAAAGCGGCCGGAAAAACCTTTGGGGTTCTTCCAACCGCTTGTTTTACCCTTCGGAACTAGCCTTGGGTTAAGATCGAGCCAAGGCTAGACGAAAATGTCTAACTTTGAACCGACGCCGGTTATCATGGCTACCGCCAAAAGCGCGGTCTGCTGCTGTTGGACGGCCAGCTGCTGCTGGGCGGCAAGCTCGATGGTTTTCAGGGCCAGTTCGGTCTGGGCCTTTTGGCCATCCATCAAAGTTTGCACCAGGTTGCCGGCAAGGCTACCATAACTAGTTGAATTTACGTTCATAGGTGGCCCTCCATGGTTGTAAGATGAGACCTCCTCCTGAGGTCTACTCGTCCATCTTACTTATCGGCACCCTGGGGGTTTAACTTGAAGGCAAATGTCAGGTTTTTTTCAAACCTGGCTCTAGTTTTTTTTTGGGCCGCGAGCCGCCCCGCCGTCGGCCCCAAAACGAGCCTTTCACTCGTCGTCGTAGTCGTCGTCGGCCAAGCCCTGGTTGACGATGGCCCTTAATTCCTTCCCGGGCTTGAAGATGGGCATTTTCTTGGACTTGACGGGTATGGCCTCGCCGCTTTTGGGGTTACGCCCAACGTAGGCGCCATATTTACGAACCGAAAAAGAGCCAAAACCTCTCAGTTCCGCTCTCTCTTCTTTACTTAACCCCTCCACGATGGTGTCAAAGAAAGAATTCACCACCGTTTCGGCGTCCTTGAGATTAATTTTATTGGAACTGGCCAGTTCCATGATCAATTCGGATTTGTTCACAAGTACCTCTAAGCGGACACAGGAGGGAACCAAACCCCTTGTCCAGCGTGATTTATTACAAACAACTTACATCTTCGGGTTCCCCATATCGTTCCTGGACAAAAATAGGTTCCCTAAGGGGGGAACTTCTGACCTTCCATAACTAGGCAAAAAAGAAAACAAAAATCAAAGGGACAGACGTTAACTCAGCCGTCAGTCTTATATATATCATTTAAAATTAATCTGTGTCAAGAAAAATTAAAATTTTCGCTAACCTCCGTGACAAATACTAAATTTTCCTAATAATTTCAATTAGAAAGCTAATTTGGCCCGTCCCGCCCCGCTTTTTCCCAAATTTCCCGAAAAGATCGGCCTTGTTACGGCCCAAGGCCCCGGCCGCCTCGCCCCCCCCAGGGTCATAACCCAAGGGTCTTAACCCGAGGCCTTTGGCCCAAGGGGATTGGCCCACGGGCCTGGGGTCCACTCCCCTCCCCCACCGTTTTGGCCGATCGTTTGGCCAATATGGTTGGGGGCTTTTTTTGGGCCCCGGCCTTTTGGCCAGGTAATTTTTTTACCAAGGGTTAACTAGTGGGAGCGAAAGACCAAGCCCATGGCCTTTGGGGCGTAAAAAATGGTACCATTTAAGGGGCCGATTTTAGGGGGGCCCCAATCGGGCCAAAATAATCGCCCAAAACGTCGCCCGGGCGGCCCGCCAAGTTCCTTAGGGGGCGTGGCGCTCCAATGATAAAGCGCCCTTAACCGCCCTAGTAAACCCTTACGTCAAGGCGATGTCAAGAACTTTTCTTGGGGAGCCGGTTTTTTTATTTTTTTTTAGCGGGGCCCCAAGGGCCGGGACCTTAAAAGGGGCCAAAACGGGCTTTTTTACCCGCCCGGGAGCTTTTTTTTGGGTCCCGGGCCCGGGACAATTTCATGGAGGTCTCTATTAAACGGTAAAAAATTTCTAATTAAGTCTAAACCTTAGCCGGTAAGTGGGTTAAGGTTTTCGCGTAAGGGTTTATATCCCAGTCTATTTTTCATACAACGCGACAGATTTAAATATTACTAATGATTTTTGGGCTCATTGATCTATTTAAAAAAAAACTCTAAAATAAAGCCGTGAAAAATTTCGGGAGAAATTTAGGGCTTAAATCGACATCTCGAGAATCTAACCATAAAAAACCACTTTTTACTAAACTTTTAATAGCCTTGGATTTTATACGCTCTAAATAGTTACTTAAAAGACTTTGTTTACGGTTCGTTCGATTTCACGTTAGTATTAACGTGTCACATTAAAGCAATGTTTTGTTTTATGTTATTTTTTCATGATAGTTGGAATAGTATGCCTACTTTTTATATCAACCCAGTCAATTTGATTCAAACCCTGACCATGGCCTTGGACTTGGCCGTTGACGGGGTCAGCCTCCACCAAAGGCGCACGGCCATTATTTGTAGCCACCTGGCCGAAAAAATAAACATGCCCGTTTCCGACGAGCACGTTTTATTGAGCGCGGCCTTGATGCATGACATCGGCGCGGCCTCCTCAACGGAAGAGCGCAAAAAACTGGCCGATCCCAACATGGGGTGGGACAGAAACGACATTTTTCAACACGCCGAAAACGGTTATCAGCTGCTGGTAAATTCCGGCACGTTTTTGGACGTGGCCGACGCCATCCGCTACCACCACGACCACTGGCAAGGCGGAAACCCCTCGGGCCTGTCGGGTGACGCCATCCCTTTGGCCTCCCGGCTCATTCACCTGGCCGATCGGATCGAAATCCACACCAAAAAAGTCGGCCCCATCCTCCATAACTGCAAAAGGGTTCAGGAGCTGATACGGGAAGGGAGCGGCAAACTCTTCGATCCCGATCTGGTCGACGTTTTCATGGACTGCTCGCTTAAGGAGAGCTTTTGGCTGGACATGATCGTCCCCGATTTGGCCGGTAGCCTAAACGATAAAATGAAGATGGGTACCACCCCGCTGACCCTGTTTGACCTCTTGCACGTGGCCGAGATCTTCGCCACCAACATTGACCGCATGAGCCGTTTCACGGCCACGCATTCCAGGAGCGTCTCGGGGGTGGCCGTGTTCTTGGCCAAATGGAACGGCTTTTCCCAAAGCGAAATCTACATGATGCGCATAGCCGGACTTTTGCACGATCTGGGAAAACTTTCCATCCCCAACGCCATCTTGGAAAAGCCCGGTCCCCTAACCCATGAAGAGCAGCTCATCGTCAGGCAACACACCTATTACACCTTCATGATCCTAGACCAGATCGAGCAATTTAAGACCATCGCCCAATGGGCGGCCTGGCACCACGAAACCCTGGACGGGAAGGGCTACCCCTTTAAGCTAAACGACACCGCCCTGACGTTGGGGGCCAGGATAATGGCCGTGGCCGACATCTTCGTGGCCTTGGCCGAAAACCGCCCCTACCGCAAAAAACTCCCCAAGGAATCCATCAAGAGGATCATGACCTCCATGGTCGAGGAGAACAAGATCTCGGATCGCATCGTCCAGTCGCTTTTTGACAACTTTAACGAAGCCCAGCTGGTGGTCCATACCATGGAATCCATGTCTTTCCTGTCCCACGAACCCAAAGTCAGCCTGGCTAGCGTCTAAAGCCAGCCTGGCTAGCGTCTAAAGTCAGCCTGGCTAGCGTCTAAAGGCGTGACCCCCTCGAAAATCCCCAAATTGGCGCCCCCGAAACCGTCGAGTTAAAAAAACCCGATGGTTTCCGGGCCGGGTTGGGCCTTTTGAAGCGATCCGATTGATTACAAAAAACGCTAAAACGCCCAGGGTTTGGGGACTTAATAAAAAACCATGGGTTGGGGTGGCAAAAAAAAGGCCCCAAAAATCGGTCTTGACAAATTGGGCCTTTCATGGCAAAATTACTGATTCGTACACCTAAACGGTGGGTGTAGCTCAGATTGGTTAGAGCGCCAGGTTGTGGCCCTGGAGGCCGTGGGTTCAAGTCCCATTACCCACCCCAAAAACGAAGCGCTTTAAGTTTTTTTTCAACTCGCCGGAGTGGCGGAACTGGTAGACGCACAGGTCTCAAAAACCTGCGAGGTTTCCTCATGTCGGTTCGATCCCGACCTCCGGTACCATAGCGAATTCCCTACTTATAAATATCGCTCGCTTAAACCTAAACCCCTTGATTTTCAAGGGGTTTTCGTTTTTGGGGAAAGGGCTAAAATAAAGGCCCCGTGGGGCCCACAAATGCGACTTTACCCCTGGCCGGGGGTAAGAAGGGCCAAAAATAAAGCCGAAATCCTCAACGGTTAGGATTTCGGCTTCGTTTTTTGGTAAATCAATAAGTTTTAAGTCGTAAAGGAAAGTAAAGTAGGAAAAAGGAGTATATTATCTTGACGGTTATTGGTAAAAAAGTTAAAGATGGCGGAGAGAGAGGGATTTGAACCCTCGGTGGGGTTTGAGGCCCCACACACGATTTCCAATCGTGCTCCTTAAGCCACTCGGACACCTCTCCGCGGCAAATTGGTATTATACATGGCCAAGAAAATTTGTCAAATTTATTTTAGGACGTTTGGGCCCGGGGCCGGGGCGAGAAAAGGCGGACGGGCTACGGAAAAAAGGGGCGGCCATAAATGACGAATGGGGGCCGGGGCGATAAAAGGCGGACGGGCTACGGAAAAAAGGACGGCCATAAATGACGAATGGGGGGCCGGGGCGAGAAAAAGCG
>JAITLH010000034.1 GCA_031277995.1 Deltaproteobacteria bacterium | reverse complement strand
TCCAGCATCCGGTGGGGATCGCCTTCCATGACGCTGCAATCCATAAAGGCCCCGGGGTCGCCCTCGTCGCCGTTACAGACCACGTATTTTTTGGTTTCCTTTTGGGCGTAAACTTGTTTCCACTTAACCCCGGTGGGAAAACCGCCGCCGCCTCGGCCCCTAAGCCCCGACTCGTCAACTTCTTTAATGATTTCTTCGCGGCTCATCTCGAAAAGGGCTTTTTCCAGGGCCTTGTAACCGCCCGCGGCCAAACACTCGTTGATGTTGTCGGCGGCGATTGTGCCACAGCGGCCCAAGACGATTTTTTTTTGTTTTTTAAAGAAGGGGATTTCGGCGGTGGTTTTGAAGATATCGCCCGAACTTGAGACCAGGGCCAATCGGCTGACGTGACGGCCCCTTTCCACGCTCTCGCGCACGATCTCCTCGCAATCTTCGGGCTTAACTTTGACGTATTGGAAGCCCTCGGGCTCGATTTTGACCATCACGCCTTTTTCGCACAAACCCTGACAGCCGCTTCTTTTGAGGCCAACGCCCGGCTCGTCTCTCATAAATTCCAGAGAGTGGGGGATGCCGCCGTCCAAAAGGGCCGCCTTAAAGGCCTCGTAGACCTCAAAGGCCCCGCTGGCCACGCACCCCGTGCCCGAACAGACCAAAATTTTTCTCACTTCCTCGGCGCGCGAGGAGACGCATTTTTGTCGCAGATCCTCGAGCTCGTTTCGACTTCTAAGCATGTTCACTCCACGGCCTCGGGCGCCTTTCGCCCCAAGGCTTTTTCAAAGCGTAGTCGCCTGGACGCCTCGGGCCTTTCTGGCCCCAAGGCCGCCTAAACCCTATGCCTACGCCGCCTCAGTCTTTGTGCCCTCCGAAGCCATTACTGACCTCGATTCCGCATCGGCCACGCCCTTAATCAGTTCCGAGGCCTTCTCGGGCGTCATGGCCGGATAAGCTTTTCCGTTTAAGGTCAAGACCGGGGCCAGCCCGCAGGCCCCCAAACAGGCCACGGTTTCCACGGTAAACAAAAGATCTTTGGTGGTCACCCCGCCTCCGACCAAACCCAGGTCCTGCCTTAAGCGTTCCAAGATGGGCATGGATTTGCGGACATGGCAGGCCGTGCCGTCACAAACCTTGATGATGTTTTTTCCCTTGGGCTCCAGGGAAAAATTTTCGTAAAAAGTGGCCACCGAAAAGATCTTAGCCTCGCTGAGTCCCACCCTCGACGAGAGGTGGGGAAAGATCTCCCTGGGTATGTAACGGTAGCGCTCCTGGATTTCCTGTAAAATGGCGATTACGGCGCTGGGGGCCCGGTCGTAGCCATCAATGATGCCGTCAACCAAGCCAAAATCAATTTCGGTCATACAACCCCTTTCTAAATTTCCGCTAAGTCGGCCTTTAACCGAATAGGGATATAACGGGGCCCAAATGAAGTAGTCCCGTTACTCCATAGGGCCCCCGATGTGGGCTAATTAAGCCATTGCCAAACTAGTCAACCTTGATTCGTCAAATTATATGGGAAAAGACTTGAATCTCTGGCATAAAATTCAGACTACATTTGGGTAAAATATAGCCCTAAGGAGCACTTTCTAGCGCCTCTCAATCCGCCCAATGGGTAAAAACCAGACCCTCATTTCCAGTCTCAATTTTCCCCCCAGCTCACTAAACCCCCACGCCGCCGCCCCTACCTCTACCCCTCGCCCCTTTCCAGCCCTTCAAAATTACCCCGCCCAATCCTCGCCCCGGCCATGCCCCTCCTTTCCAGCCCAAGTGGTCAAAATATTACATACGCCGCGACCAACCGCTATTTGGCCGCCACCCAAGGCTCCACCAACCCCCAAGCCCAGCCCTTCAAGGTCGCCGCGCCCGCCCTAAGCCCCCCTAAAACCCTGGCCCGCCTAAAACCCTAAGCCCCCCTAAAACACTGGCCCGCTTAAAACCCTAAGCCCCCCTAAAACCCTGGCCCGCTTAAAACCCTGGCCCGCCTAAAACCCTGGCCCGCCTACCTAAGCCCTTACCTCCCCCTTCTTTCATGCCCAAGTTCGCCAGGGCCTATTAGAAACCTTTACGGGCCCGTTTATTTTCTAGAGAAGCCCAAAAAACCCCTCCGGTTAAAGCCTCATGAACATAAGCCCAGGCGCCAATCCTAAACCAGTCCATTAAAAAGCCAAAAAATAATGATTTGAGTTTTAAAGTTCTGTATGATTCAATAAAAAAAAAGCCGCCTCCATGACAAGGGACGACCGCGAACTCCATCGGCCAATCGGCCGCTCAGGAGACCTTTCTTTAATTCTATTTCGTAAAGGTGACTTTTTAGACTATGGTAGGATTTAAATAAAGAGATGGAACGGGCGGGGAGGGCGATTCTTAAGTTCTCGTTAGTAATGGTTACTTTTTAAGCCAGGGCGTGATTGACTTAAATAAAGACGAAACCTGACAGGGGAATCAAGATGAGATACTATGAACGGCTGTTGGAAATGGGCTGGTTTACGCGCGATGAGGTAATCGCCTTGACCGGGAACCACGACGCGCTAGGATCGGTTCTGAAAAATATCAGAAAAAAGGTTACAGCCAAAAAGTCCGGCGCGACCTTTACGTTGCCATAAACCTTGTCGATCGAAGGCCAGTTGTGAGTAAATTCCCAATGGCCAAAAGAATCACTTCAAGCGAAGGCGGAATTTGGGCGAGGGATTTTTTAGCGAGAGCGCCGCCAATATCGGCAAAAGTACGAGGTATTTTCCCAGAAACCGCGTGGGAATCTAGTGCTTAGTTGCAAAGGTTAACGATAGTATTTTTGAGCTGGCTGCCCTTCACTTCTCGCTTGCGCCAGATAAAAGGTTCAGCATTTTCATTATATACTGAAATGAAGTCATTTATAGCCTTTGACAAATCTTCTAAGCTCTTGAAGCTTCCGCCTTTTAAGGCTTTCCTTGTCATTATGCCGAACCAAATCTCAACCATGTTGAGCCAGCTCGCTGATGTAGGGGTGAAATGAAATGTAAAATTCGGGTGTTTGGCCAACCATAAGTCACATTTCTCATGGATGCAGTAATTGTCCATGATCACGTGAATCTCTTGAGTTTTAGAGTATTCACCCGCAATCTGGTCCATGAACTCAAGGAATTCAACTCTTCTCTTTTTTTCGGTGATTTTTGAGTTTATTTGACCAGTGGCCACCTCAAGCGCCGCGAATAAGTTTAGGGTTCCATGCCGCTCATAGGTGCTTTTAAAGCCTTGGACTATTTTTCTGTTTGACGTAAACACGTATCCTACAGGGCGCTCGATGGCTTGAATGCTTGGCTTCTCGTCAACAGAAATCACTATGGCGTCTTCCGGTGGATTTAAATACAAACCTACGATGTCAGCGGCCTTGGTTGTGAAGTTGACATCGGTGCTTACACACCAGCTACGTTGACGTTGAAGGCAAATACCTTCATTTCTTAAGACACGCCACACCTTGTCAGGGGAGATGCTAAGCTCCTTAGCCACGGCCTTACCATCCCACATTGCTTGGCCTTTTGGCGGTGGTTTTTCTAACAGCTCCAGTATGGCTTTTCGTGTCTCATCGATATCGTATTTCCAGGGCTTGCCTGGACGAGGTTGATCAAAAAGACCTTTCAGCCCATTCTTTATAAACCGGTGACGCCACATACCAACCGTATTGGGCCTTAACCCGAGCTCTTTGGCTATTGTGGCGTCGGTTTGACCATCAATTGACTTCAGGATGATTTTGGCTCTCTCAACCATCCTGGCTTCAATGGTGCGACTGGATGCCCAGCTACTCAAGATTTCTATGATCTCATCGGTATACTGGGGTTTTTCAGCAATGCGCGGCATAGCGAAATCTCCTATGCCGGCATTATACATTTTATCGATTAAAGTTGCAAGTTAGCACTAGCGCCCGAGTGGCGACCGGTGGCCCCGGCTAACCCAATGAAAGTAAGCGGCCAGGCCGACTGAGATTTTGCCGGTTTTACGCGCCAGGGCGGTCCCAAAATTCGCCGTTTTTTTCCGCCCCATAAAAACGAAAAAAATACCGGCCCCAGGGCGGGGCGGGAAAAAAGGAAGGTTAATCGTTTGGGTTTAAGGGGTTGGGCCAGCCCCGAAGGGGAAGGGGGGCTAGAGGGTTATTCGGGAAGTGCGCAGGGAGTGGCAGTTTAAGTTTACGGCGATGGGCAGGGAGGCCAGGTGGCAGGGGTAGAGTTTTAGCCTTAAGCCCAGGGCGGTGATTTGGCCGCCCAGGCCCATGGGACCTAGGCCGGAGGCGTTTATGGTGGATAGGACTTCCTGGGCCAGGGCGTTTTCCTCATCGTCCATGGGCGGGTCTTCAAAAATATCAACCAAGGCCCGTCTGGCTAAACGGGGGGCGGACTCAAAGCTGCCTCCCAAGGAGACGCCCACAAAGTAGGGCGGGCAAGCGTCGGGCCCGGCCTCAAGCGCGATTGACGAGATGGTTTTTACGATGGTTTCCCGGGAGGCGGTTGGGGGTAAATTCGTAAGCTTACTTTTGTTGTCGCAGCCGCCGCCCTTGGCCAGGACGATGATTTTTACCGCGTCGCCCGGAACGATGATGGTCTCCAGGCTAACCGGGCTATTGTCGCCGCGGTTTTGCCGCCCCAAGGGATGGCAGGTGGATTTTCGCAAATAGCCCTCCCCATAGGCCTTGGTCAGCCCCGCGTTCACGGCCTCAAATAAGCCCTCCCCGGACAACGAAACCCCTTGCCCCAGTTCGATAATGACTTGGCCCAGCCCGGTATCCTGACACAAGGGCACGGTCGTGTTTTGGGCCATTTGGTGGTTTTTTATCAAGGTGTCCAGGACCATCTTGCCTTGGGCGGATTTTTCCCGGCCCAGGGCCTCGGCCAGGTGGGTTTTTACCTTTTCGGGCAAAATATAAGCCGAGGTCCGAAAAAGCTTATTGACCTCGGCCGAAATGACTTGGGTGGATACTACGCGCATGATGGGTTTATCAATCGAAAAAAAAGTTTAACGGTAACGAAGCAAGATCGCGAACGGAAATTTTTTTTGTTAAATTTTATTGATTTACTAGCCAATAGGGTTTTTATTTGCTTATTTGTTTTTAAATATAAAGGTTTGGTCGGTCATGTTTTTGTCCCGTAACTCGCGGCTATAGGCGTCGGCTTCCCTTTGGGTGTCAAAGTTTCCGCTCATGACTCGATACCAAACCTTATCGTCGGTTGATTTGACCTGGGACACGGACACGGGCAGCCCGGCCTCGACCATGCGCAGCCTTAGCCGTTCGGCGTTTTCGGGCTTGCCAAAGGAGCCCAATAGTACCGTGTAGGTAATGGGCCCGGTCGAATCGGGATTGGTTAAGGGCGGCGGCTTAGAACCCGAGCTGGGCGGGGCGGTAAGCGTTCCCCCGGGGTTGGCCCTAGGGGGCTGGGCGGTGACCTTTTCCGGTTGCGGCACCAAACGGGGCCGCTCCGGGGCCGGCTCCAAAACCTTGGTGGCCCTGGGTTCATCCTTGGGGGCGAAGGTCAAACCGATGGGTTCCATGCGGCTGACGCTGGGGGCCATGGCCAAGGCCCCTTGGCCGACGGAGCCAGGGTTATCGGTGTCGATTACTTGATCCGTGGGCGCGAAGGTGCTTAAAGGCGGGGTTGGGGGGGTAGTCCCGGGGGTCGAAATTAGTTCGGCGGCGCTTTGGATATTGGCTTTCCCGGCCACCCTTAGGGGACCGGGCGCGGTCTGGGGCTGGATCTTGGTGCCCACCTCGGCTATGGCCGGTTCTGGAGTGGCGGCTTTGGGGCTAGGCTCCAAAAAAGGCAGATTCAATGGTTCCGAGGGCGTACCCGGCGGGGGCGGCGGGCCTAAGCTGGCCGTGTAAACCGGGACCGAGTTACTTACGGGCTTTTCTTGGGCGGCCGTTTCTTGGGCCTGGGCGTTATTTTTATCCTCGGGGGCTTTGGCGGGGTTGGCCAAAGACAAAGCTACCCAGCCAATCAAAACGACCGCCGTACCCCATATGGCCAGGGCCTTAAAGGTGCCTTTATTGGAGCTGGGCCGAACCCGGGGGTTGGGACGGTTATTTGAAAGTGGGAAGCGCTTGGGGCCTCTAGAGCCGGCTACCTTTCTTTTGGTACGGGTCAGGTTCCAAACGACGGTGGCGGCGATGAAAACGGCCACGGCCAGGAGGGCCCCAGATAACGGGGTCAGAGTCATTTAAAATGGACCAAATTTACGGAGCGTGAGCTAAATATCGTAAGTTAATAGGGTTTGATTTTAGGCTAATTGGCCAGGCTAATCATTGGCCGGCCCGGGGCCAGGTTAAGACATGTACGAATATTTTAGCATATATTTCGAAATTATGGTATTCCCGGATCTTAAATTAGTCAAAAAGTTGTTTAAAAAAGGTCAATCCCAAGCCCGACCAGGTAATGTCAATAAGTTCTAAGGTCACGGTTGGGTCAAAGACTTACCTAAGGCCCAACTAATAAACTCCCCAGACCTTTCCAAGTCACGCCCAATATGCCTCCAAGCCAAAACTTAACTACCCACAAGCGCTAAATTTTAGCCGCCCCGGACCGGGCTTAACCAGCCCTAACGGGACCTAAGGCGGCTAGCGGCTAGCCGCTGGCTAGCCCCGGGCTAGCCTTGGCCTAGCCAAGTTAGTTTTCGTTTTTGGCTTCCTCGGCTTCCGACTCGGGCTCGGATTTGGGGACCTTGTCGGGGGAATCGCTACCGCGTCTGACCCGGCGGGCGATGGTTATGATGGGGGCCAAGGCCACGTAGACGAAAGCGATGGGAAGAAGTAAGGTCTTGGCCTTGATGATAAGGCAGGCAAAGACGATGATAAAAAGGGCCAGGGTTTCAAAGGGGTGGTTGTTTTTGGTAAAGATCTTATTTTTTAAACTTAGAAAATCAAGGTTTGAAACCATCAAAAGGGCCAAGATGACGATAAAAATGAGGGCCCAGGTGCCGTTGGGCTTTACCACCTGGCCGGGAAAGCGGTGATGCCACAAAACGGCCGCGGCCACGATCGCCGCCGCCGCCGTGGTCGGGAGGCCCTGAAAAAACCCGGGGTCGCGGTGCCCCACGGAAACGTTAAACCTGGCTAGCCTCAAGGCCCCGCAGGCCAGATAAATAAAGGCGGCGATAAGGCCCAGGCCCAAACTATGATCGTCTGGCACGGGTAAAAAACTAAACCTGAGGTTTTGAGGTTTTAAGGCCCAAAGGTAAATCAAAACGCTGGGGGCGGCGCAAAACGACAATAGATCGGACAAAGAATCGTACTCAACGCCAAACAAACTGGTGGTCTTGGTCATCCTGGCCACGGTGCCGTCAAGGCCGTCCATGACGGTAGCTACCAGTATCAAACAAGCGGCCATATAGTAGCGGCCCTGAACCGAACTCATGATGGCGTAGAACCCAAAAAACAGACTCAAGGTCGTGAATAAATTGGGAAATATGTATATGGCTTTCCGGCTACCTTCACGCTTGCGTTTTTGGGACATCTTAAGCTCCTGAAAAACACGACCTAATCGTTACTTTTTAGCCCATCGCGGGGCCCCAAACTTAATCAAAAATCCGACCCTTGGCCAGTCGCAAAGAAAAGGATACAACAAAACCGGTATCGTGACTAGACTCAATTTCAAGCTTGACCCAAACCAGCCCCGGGTAGGCGTTTTATGGGCTAGGGATCCGGCTTGGTTTGGCCAAAATCGGTTCGGCCAATCGTTAACGGCGGGGCGACCAAGGTCCATGGGCCAAGGGTTTTGGTCCCAAAATTCCCCGGGGAAGCCGGGGAAATTTTGGGGAAAAGGGCAGGAAAACGTGGCCGGAACTAGTGTTTTAGCGGATAGGGGATGAAAATTAATGCCAAAAGTATTGAAAAAATAAATTGTTAAAGGGCGTTGGGTTTTAAAGTCGGGATAAAAAAAATAGCTCGCCGGTAAAGCTTAAGAAGTTCATGAGGTTTGAGAGGACAAAAAGATTGGAAGCGTCAGGTTAGGTAATCATGGTCCATCAAAGAAGGGGCGTGATAGGCATAGCAGTGAAGCTCGCGGCGATAAAGTTTTGTCATATTACTTAGTATATATGACAATTGATTATTGGTCAGGTGGTTTAGCGATTACCTGGGATCGTAAAACTTGGGCTATGGAAAAGGTCAAGTCTTTTATGGACTTTAATAATGGGGGCAGGGAGGGAAATAATTATTTGTCTGATAGTTTACTGAAAAAATACCGACGTAAAGATTAGTTTGATACAAAGATCATATGGTTTAAGGAGTTTAAAGGGCCGGATAAAGAAGAAATGATAGATTTTTTTAGGAAAGTGTTAAGTCAAAGGGCAGGGGAGAGGGGGACACGAGACGTTAAATTATTAGAAATTTCTCTAATTTAGGAAAGCGGGCCTGAATTTTTTTGGTTGCCAGACGCCCTGGGATTTGATAGAATTGCCGAGGAAAAAAATAATTTCCGCTCGAAGAAATTCGCTGTGGAATCGGAGGTATGTTTTTTTAACTCATGGCAAAGCGCTTTAGATTTTGCGTTATGAACGAAGGGGATGGGATCCCGTCCGTAAAAAGTTTTTCGGCTTCGGTCTGGAGCTTGACCGTGCTGATATTTATGTTCGTCTTGGTCTTTGGGACCATGGTTATTTATTCGCTTTATTCTTGGCTGGCCTTGGACGGGGTCAAGGATCAAAGCATGGAACTCGAGCTCCTAAAAAGTCAGAATACCGGTAAAGATAAACAGCTCCTGGCCATCGGCGAGCGGCTCCAGGACATGGATCGCAAACTTGAGGGTTTAAGGGAGCGGGAAAAAAACCTTGATCTGTTAACCCAGGAATACAACCAACTCCTGGGTTTGCCCGAATCGGCCACCTTGGAAAAACTCTGGCCGGCTTTGACGGCCACGGTCGCCTGGACCTGGGGCGGCCTGGAAGGCCAGGGCGGCTTAAACGCCCAAACCAAGCCCGCCGCCCAGAAGTGGAAAAGCCCGGCCGAGGCCATTAAGGGCATCCACGCCGACCTTGATAGGTTGGAGAGGAATTCCGCCGGGGTGGACATGGCCCTAAGCGAGCTGACCTCGGCCTTGGAGGGTTCCGGAACTCTCCTTTCCGCCACCCCCGTGACCCTGCCCGTGGTTAAGGCCAGGCTAACCTCCGGCTTTGGTTACCGGGCTTCGCCCTTTGGCCGAGGCTCGGACATGCATCAGGGCTTGGATCTGGCCGGTCCCATCGGGACGCCCATTTACGCCCCGGCCGGGGGCGAGGTTTTGACGGCCGATTGGTCCGGTAACGGCTACGGCCTTATGATCACGATCGATCACGGCTTTGGCCTGGTTACAAGGTACGCCCACCTATCCGAGGTCCTGGTCAAGGCCGGGGATACCGTAAAACGGGGCGATCGCATCGCCAAGGTTGGCAACACCGGCCGCTCCACCGGACCGCACCTGCATTTTGAGACCATATTGGGCGGCGTTCCCATCGACCCCATGGCCTTCATCAAGAAAAACTCCCAAATCGTCAAGACCGCCAACTCCCAAGGTCCCTAATCTTCCCCCCTTTTTAACGCCCATATTTTAACTCCCTATCATATTGATTTTAATTGTCTAGGATCCAGGCTATAATGGCTTGGATCTTAGACCGGGTTATTTACCCTGAGCCAATTACGTTCTTTGGCCAGAAACCGGCCAGTGAAACGCCGCGGCCAAACCCATGGCCCATGGCCCATGGCCTTTGGCCGTTTTGGCCCAGGGCCGACGCGAGGGCGCCGACGCCAGGGGGCCAATCGCGATTGGACCGTGGCGGTAAATTTTTTGAATTCAAAATTAAAACTTTTTTTTGAGTTTTAGGAAACGAATTAGCTATCATGTTTAATATATTAGGAAAAATTTTTGGGACGGCCAACGATCGGGAGATTGGCCGCTTAGCCAAGCGCGTGGACGCCATTAACTCCCTGGAGCCGCGAATTAGGAAGTTATCGGACCAAGAGCTGGCCGCCCAGACGGTGAAGTTTAAAGAGCGCTTGGAAAACGGCGAAGAATTGGACTCCATCGTAAACGAGGCCTTCGCGACCGTGAGGGAGGCCGGGGCCAGGACCCTGGGCCAGAGGCACTTTGACGTCCAGTTGATGGGGGGCTTGACTTTGCACGCGGGGCGGATCGCCGAGATGAAAACCGGCGAAGGCAAGACCTTGGCCGCGACCTTGGCCGTTTACGCGAACGCCCTGACCGGGAAAGGCGTCCACGTCGTCACCGTAAATGATTACCTGGCCAAAAGGGACGCCAACTGGATGGGGAAAATCTATTCGTTTTTGGGCCTTACCACCGGGACCATCGTCCACGATTTGACCGAGGACCAAAGGCGCGAGGCCTACGCCCGAGACATTACCTACGCCACCAATAACGAACTGGGCTTTGATTATTTAAGGGACAACATGAAGTTTTACGCCAGCGAATTTGTCCAAAGGGGCTACAATTTCGCCATCGTTGACGAGGTTGACTCGATTTTAATCGACGAGGCCAGGACGCCTTTGATTATTAGCGGCCCCACGGACGAAACGACGGAACTTTACGAAAAAGTCGATCGGGTTATCCCCAGGCTGGTTTTGGACGTGGATTACAACCTGGACGAAAAAGCCCGGGCCGTGGTCTTGACCGAGGATGGCATCGCCAAGTCCGAGCAACTTCTGGGGGTCGTCAATCTCTATAACCCCAGCAACATGGATATACTCCATCATTTAAACCAAGCCTTAAAAGCCCATACGCTCTTCCGTAAAGACGTTGAGTATATGGTCCAGGATAGAAAAGTCGTCATCGTGGACGAATTTACCGGCCGGATCATGCCCGGCCGCAGGTTTTCCGACGGCTTGCACCAGGCCTTGGAAGCCAAAGAAAAAGTCAAGATCGAAAACGAAAACCAAACCCTGGCCTCGATTACCTTCCAGAACTTTTTCCGCATGTACGATAAGCTGTCGGGCATGACCGGAACGGCCGATACCGAGGCGGCCGAGTTTGCCAAGATCTACAACCTCGAGGTCGTGGTCTTGCCCACCCATCAAAAGATGGTTAGGAAAGACCATACCGACGTGGTTTACACCACCATGAAAGAAAAATATCGGGCCGTGGTCAATTCCATCGAGGCTTTGCATAAAAAAGGCCAGCCCGTTTTGGTGGGAACCATTTCGATCAATAATTCCGAGCTGGTCTCCAGACTGTTAAAGGAAAGGCGCATCCCCCACCAAGTCTTAAACGCCAAACACCACGAAATGGAAGCCCAGATCGTGGCCAACGCCGGGCAAAGCGGCATGGTGACCATCTCCACCAACATGGCCGGAAGAGGCACCGACATCGTTTTGGGCCCCGGCGTCGCGGCCTTGGGCGGATTGTTTATCCTGGGCACCGAACGGCACGATTCCAGGCGCATCGATAACCAGCTCAGGGGCCGTAGCGGACGCCAGGGCGATCCGGGGGAATCCAGGTTTTTCCTGTCCCTGGAAGACGACTTGATGCGGATCTTTGGCGGCAGCCGCTTTGCCGGAATGCTGTCCAAGGCCGGGGTCAACGAGGACGCCCCGCTGGAATCAAAAATGATAGCCAAGGGCATCGAGTCGGCCCAAAAACAAGTCGAGAGTCGAAACTTCGACATGAGAAAGAACCTGCTTGAATTTGACAATGTCATGAATCGCCAAAGGGAGGTCGTTTACCGCCAACGCCGTCACGTTTTAACTAATAAGGATACGGTAAGTGACGTAATCACCCTAATAGACGAGGAATCCCAGGTCTTTGTCCATAAATATTTTCCCAATAAAGCCGCCGTCGATGAGGTCAACTGGACGGAACTGGAAATGGAATTTAGAACCGTTTTTGGTTTTCCGGCTGACCGGGAAAAACTGATTTCTTTGGATAACGAAGGCCGCATGGATTACATCTTTGACGAGTCCAAGAGAATTTTAAACCTCCGGGTCAATTACTATGGCCAAGAAACTTTTAATAACGTGGCCAATTGGATGCTCCTTTCTTCCATCGATTCCCAGTGGAAAGATCACCTCTTAAACATGGATAGGCTTAAGGACGGCATTGGTTTACGCGGTTATGCCCAAAAAGATCCCCTACGTGAATACCAAAGAGAAGGTTTTGAGATGTTTGAGGAAATGGTCGCTAGGGTTCGCGCTGAAAGTCTCTCAAAAGTGGTAAATTTTCACATCGACACCAAAAAACCCGACGAGCAAGCCCCAGCCGAGCAAGCCCCGGCCGTGGCGGCGTCGGCCGAGGCTGCGGCGGCCGAGGTCACCGGAACCTACGAGCCCCCGCCCAAGCCCAAGCGCCGGTCCGGCAATTACACCTATAGCCACGGCTCCGAACCGGTTGAAAGCGAGCGCCCCCAGCCCTATACCCGTTCCTCGCCCAAGATCGGTCGAAACGATCCCTGCCCCTGCGGTTCGGGTAAAAAATACAAGTACTGCCACGGTAAATCGTAACGCTTCCCCGTGGCTAACCCCCCGGGCTATTTTGGCGCCCGGGGGCCAAAACGGCCTGGCCCTTAGTTCGCTTACCCGCCAAATCCAAAATCCCCTCCCAATAGCGCTTAAATAGAAGACGACCCGGCTTGGAAAAGGCTGGGCTGGCAAGTTGCGCCCAATCGCCCCTTTCAATTGTCGCCAAGGGTCATCCGATAAGTATATGTGGCCACTGGCCTTAGGCCCTGGGGATGGTTTTTAGGCTAGGTAACGGGTTGATAATTGGGAGCCTAAACCACTAAACCGACCCACAAAAGAATTTTTGTCTCCAAATCCGACTAGTTTATGATAAGCTAGAGTTAATGGCCAAGGCCTGGCCAAGGCCCCTGGCCAAGCCCTAGGCCTCGGCCTGGGGCCTTAAAAAAACATGGCCTGGATCTTGCTACCTCGGAGTTCGGGTAACCATAAACCCAAATAGCCGCCTATATAAGGCTTGGATTCGGGGAAAGAGATTATGGCCTTCAGTTTTTCGGAGCAATATAACCGCGGTAGGGAACGGATCGCCGCCACGCCGCCCTCAAAACTCATTTTTGGTGGGATAGCGTTATTTTTAACGACGGCGGCCCTTTTGTTTTTTCTGTTTTCCGGAAATGACACGCCCTATGAGGTCCTTTATAGCGACCTTAGTCCCGAGGACGCCGGGGCCATTACCGCGGAACTCAAAAAAGATAACGTCGATTATCGCTTGGCCCAGGGCGGCACGGCCATCGAGATGCCCCCGGGTAAGGTCCAGGACACCAGGCTCGATCTGGCCATGAAAGGGCTTCCGGCCAAAAGCGGCGTGGGCTTTGAGCTTTTTGACAACAATAAGCTGGGGACCACGGATTTGGAGCAAAAAATTAAGCTCCAAAGGGCCGTCACGGGCGAACTGGAAAGAACCATCATGCGCTTTCCCGAGGTCCACGACGCCAGGATCCACCTGACCGTCCCCAGGGAAACCCTATTCATAGAAGATCAAAAAGATCCCACGGCCTCGGTCGTTTTGACCTTGACCAGGGGATCCGAGTTGGACAAAGCCAAGCTCATGGGCATTGTCCATTTGATTTGCTCGGCCGTGGACGGCTTGGTGCCCGACAACGTCTCGGTCATCGATACCGAGGGCGGCCTCCTTTGGAGTAAAGACAGTCAAAAACCCGGACTCCTCAATGACGATCAACTTAAGCAAAAAAGGGCCTTCGAAAGGGATCTGGCCAACCGCATAAACGCCATGCTGGAAAGGGTTTTGGGACCCTACAAGGCCACGACGCAAGTAAACGTCGAACTGGATCTTAAGGAAGTCGTAACCAACGAAGACATTTTCGATCCCGAACGCACGGCGGTTAGAAGCGAGCAAAGGATTCAGGAGAGGAGCCAAGGCCCGGGCCGGGCCTACGCCGGGATTCCCAACGCCACTTACGAGCTGGGGACGGCCAACCGTCAAAATTCCGGACAGGACGGCAACCAGGAAGTCTATTCCAGGACCGAGGAAACCACCAATTACGAAGTGACCAACATCAAGCGGCAGACCTTGTCGTCAAGCGGGGATCTTAAAAAGGTCACCGTGGCCGTTTTGGTGGATGGTTTATTTACCCTTGACGCCGATGGAAACAAGGTTTTTACCCCCCTGCCCGAAGAGCGTTTGGCCCAGTTGCGCGAGGCCATACAAAATACCATAGGTTATAACGAGTCGAGAGGCGACACCGTGTCAGTGACTAGTTTAGAATTTTACCGGGGTGAGGAAACCGTCTCGGTTTGGGCGATCTTCCTACTGGATCTCCTGCGCGAGTTTGGGCGGCCTTTCCTAAACCTCATACTGCTAATTTTGTTCTTCCTTTTTATCGTCAGACCCATCTTAAACTGGCTCAAAAAAGAGGTCGAACCGGTCGGCTCCGGTTCCGAACAGGCCGTGTTACCCGACTACCCCATGACCGGACCTCCGGGCGGCGACAGCTTGCCTTTGCCCTTGCCGCCCAAGGAAACCGTTCCCGAACCCCTATTGGCTGACGCCAGCGTCGGGGTCCAGGCGGCCGCGGCCGATCAGAGTACCTTGCCCGAGGAGATTGACGAGGTCGAGGATTATGACGACGAGGAACCCGAGGAGGTCGAGGAGGCCGCGCAAGCTTTGTCTTACGGCCAGCTTAGCCGGGAAAAGATGATGCCCCTGGCCCGGGAGAATATGGAACGCACCGTGGGCTTACTGCGCAATTGGATTGAGCAAAAGCCCCAGCAGGAAAGTTCCCAGGAGAGATAAGCCATGGCCCGAGAGGAACCCAAAGCCCAACCCCCAGAATTGAGTGGCCCGGAAAAGGCGGCCATCTTCTTACTGACCATGGGCGAGGAATTTACCACAGACGTTTTTAAAGAGCTTGAGGACATTGAGATAAAAAGCCTTGGCAAAGCCATGACCAATATCCAAAACGTTACCCCGACCCAGATTCAAGACGTCCTGTGGGAGTTTCTCCAAACCATGGAAGAGCCGGGGGAGATTAGGGTTAAAGGTGACGACTTCTTTAAAAACACCATCGGCCGGGCCCTGGACGGCAACCGGGCCGACGGCTTAATCCAAGACGTCAATTCGCCGGTGCCCTTTTCCAACATAAAAAACATTGACGCCAAAGCCTTGGGTAATTTCATCCGAAACGAGCATCCCCAGACCATCGCCTTGGTCCTGGCCCACATAGATCCCGGAAAAAGCGCCCAGATCATTAGCGAATTTCCCGAGCCCTTGCAACAAGACGTGATGCTCCGCATCGCCGACCTAGACAGCGTTCCCATTTCCATCCTAGACGAGGTGGAGCAGGTTCTAAGGGAAGAAATCAAGGCCCAAGGCCCGGTGGGCGGGCGCCCGGCCGGAGGCAGCGGCACGGTGGCCGAGATCTTAAACCAAGTCGATCAAAACACCGAAAACGCCATTTTGACCAAGCTTGAGGAAGAGAGATCCGATCTGGCCAACGAAGTCAGAAAGCTCATGTTCGTCTTTGAGGATCTTATTAACGTCGATGACCGTTCCATTAGGACGATTCTTAAAGAGGTTAATAACGACGAACTGACCCTGTCGCTTAAGGCCGCGTCGCCGGGCATGCAAGAGAAGATCTTCGCCAATCTCTCGGAGCGGGCCGCTTCCATGATTAGGGAAGATCTCGAAGCCATGGGGCCAACCAGGCTCGCCGACGTTGAAAAGGCCCAGCAGGCCATATTGAGGGCGGCCAAGAAACTTGAGGCCGAGGGTAAGATAGTCATCGGTAAGGGTGACGGAGGCGATCAATTTGTCTAAGGACAAACCAAATCCGGGCCAAAGCCAAGAGCCGGCCCCCTTCATAATCGAGGATTTTGGCGCCAAAAAGCCCGGCGGGGCCCAGGCGCCCATGGGCGCGGTTTTGGGCGCGGCCAATGACGATACCCCGACCGTCCCTAGCTTTGACGAATTCGAAAGGCCGGCCCCCAAGCCATCCGACGCCTGGACCCCCAGTCCGGGCCTGGGTCCGGATAAAAATCCCGATAACCCGGACGAACCGTCCCTTGGTTACTTATTTACCCCCTTTGATCCCGGCAAAGTCGAGGAGGCCAAGTTCCAGGAGGATTTTAAAGACCTGCCGCCCCCGGAAAATTACGAATACGTCCAAATGGACACCCGGGATACCGGCATCGTCAAAACATTGGCCATGGCCAACCAGAAGGCCGCCGAGATCGTGGCCAGCGCCTTTGAGCAGGGCCGCCGGATGGAGGAGAAAGTCCTGGAGACGGCCAAAGCCGACGCCAAGGACATTGAAGACAAGGCTACGGACAAAGCCCAAGCCCTAATCGCCGAGGCCCAAAAAAAAGCCCAAAGCGAAGCCGGGGAGATTTTGGCCCAAGCCCAGGACAAGGTCACGCAAATCGAGGCCCAAAAAACCGAGATTGACGCCGCCCTGGCCCAGGCGGAGGAAGTGAAAAAACAAGCCGAGGCGGCCTTGGCCCGGGTCCTGGAGCGGGAGGCCGCCCTGGCCCCCAGGGAAGCCGAAATCGACCAAATAAAGGCCCAAATCGAAAGCGAGAAACAAGGCATACTCGATCAGGCCAAAATAGACGCCCAAGCCGCCAAGGCCCAAGCCTCGGCCCAGGGCCTCGCCGAAGGCCTGGCCAAAGGCCAAGAACAAGGCGCCACCGAAGCCAAAAAAGAAATCCTGACCAAGGCCCAAGGGTTTTTTCAAATGATGGGCCGGATAAACGGCCTGTGGCAAGAGCTCTGGGTCCGAAACGCCCCCTTCATGGTTTCCCTGGCCGTCGAGGCGGCCGAGGCCATCGTCAATAAGGAAATCAAAAACGGCCAAGGCCTGGCCGCCGGGGCTTTTTCGGCCTGCGTGGATTTTCTAAAAAAGTGCAACGTCGCGACTTTTAGGGTCCGCCCCGAAGATCTCCAACAAATCGAAGAAGCCCGAAACGCCCTCCGGGACAAGGTTGACGGCCTAGTGAACGTCACCTTTAAGCCCGATTCCAGCCTGGGCCCGGGTGACATCATCATGGATTCCGACGCCGGCCGCTTAGACGCCACCGTCAAAACCCGCCGAGACCGGGTCATGACGGTCCTGCGCCAAGCCCTTGAGGACGGCCTGGTCGCCGAACTCCCACCGGACCTCACCGCCAATGATTCGGCCGAGAGTTCCGCGCCGCCCGAGCCCGCGGCCTCTCCCGAGGCCCCGGCCCAAGCGCCCGAGGCTTCCGAGGCCGCCGACGCTCCCGACGTTTCGCCGGAGCGACCCGAGTCCCCCGATCCGGCCCCAACGGCCTAGCCCAAAAAAAATTTACCCACCATGATCCCCGAACTAAACATCTGGGAGCATTCCCAGGCCCTTAGGGAACTTTGCTACCGGCGAGGCCTAGACCTTGAGCCGGAAATGGATTGCGCCGCCCAAGGGGCCGAGCTCCTGGCCCCTTTCATAAAAAGCTCCCAAAATAAACGCCTAAAGCTCTTAGACGTCGGCTGCGGGGGCGGGCATTTTTATCACTCCCTTAAGCGCCGCGGCCTTGAGGTCGATTACCGCGGCCTTGATTACAGCCCCTCCATCGTGGCCGTGGCCAGAAAGGCCTTTATAGAGCTTGGCCTTGACCCCCAAAAAATCATCCTGGGCGACCTTCGCGATCTTACGGGCTTTGAATGCGACCTGGCGGCCATGATAAACGTCTTGTCCTTTAACGCCGATTTTCGTGAACCCTTAAACCGCCTGGCCGAAACGGGGGCCCGCGTCCTAGTCATCCGCGATTTTTTTGGCCCCAAAACCGTCATAACCTACGAAACCGACGGCTTTCTCGATAACGGCTTTAATCACTTAAAAGGTTACTGGAACGAGTGGTCCAGCCCCGAGGTGGCCGATTGCCTGTCCGCCCTAGGCTACCAAGCAAATTTCCTCATCGATAAGAGAACCCAAGGCCAAACGGAACTGGTGGTAAATAAACCCTACCGCTGGTCATGGCTATTGGCCGAAAAGAAAAACCCTTAACCCGGCCGCTCCCTTCTGGCCCGGCCGGGCCAAGGGGAGGCCGCCAATCTCCCTCCCCCCCCTCTCTCTCCGACCATGGCCCGATAGGCGCCCCCCGCTTGGCTCCAAATTTATGGCCAAAGGCTAGGCCAAAAATAGAATCGCCCCGAAACTTCCAACCCTAATTGACTTTCTAATACAAGCTGGATAAAATTTAGCGAAATCACTAAAAAAGCCCTTATTCAACTTGCGATAAAAACGAAAAAACTGTAAACTTTAAAGAGATAAGATGTCTGAATTTCAGCGATTTTAGACCCCTTGTTAGAGCTCTTGTTTGATTGTTTTAGCCAATAGTCGCGACGGGACCATGCCAATCATGAATTGATTTTTTTGGAGTCCGGCGTTTTTGGTTAATTAGCGTTTTTTTTGAGTAAAAAAGTAAATATGGCGAGCCGCGGCCTTAACTTTTATTCTTAACCTTCTTGCCCCATGACCATATGACCATTAAACGTTTGACATATTTTTTCATCTGGTTGGCTTGTTTTAGCTTGGCCTGGGCCGGTTTGCCCTTATGGGCCCAGTCAGGCGAGGACGCGGCCAATAAGTCCGAGGCCAAGGATTTCCTATATTACACGGATATCCCCGGGGTGACCCAGGCCGACATCAAGGCCGTGGAAGAACTTAAGGCCAAAAGGAAACTTTTCGTTTACGGGGCCCCCTTTTCCACCGAGGCTTTTTTGGCCCATGACGGCAAGATTCATGGTTTTTCGTCGTTATTTTGCGAATATCTCTCAAACCTTTTTGGCATAGAAGTTCAACCCAAGCTTATGAACTGGGACGAACTCATAAAAGGCATGGTCGAAGACACCGTGGATTTGGTGGGAGAACTCTCCATTACCCCGGACCGGCAGAAATTTTTGTTCATGACCCCGCCCATAGCGGAGAGGTCCATAAAATACATGCGTTTGGAGGGCACCGAACCGCTTTTTGAGCTGGCCAAAAAAAGCTCCACGCCGCTTCGCTATGGTTTCATGTTCGATTCGTCCACGGTGGGCTTATTGAGGGATAACGCCCCCGAAGCCTTTTTGGTGACCGAGGTCCAAAGCGAGGACGAGGCCTACAAGCTTTTAAAGGAAGGGACCATAGACGCCTACGTTACCGAATCCACGGCCGAGGCCGCGTTTGACAAGTATCCGGACGTCGAGACCTTTGATTACATTCCCATCCTCTACTCGGACGTATCTTTGTCGAGCAAAAATAAAGATCTTGTCCCCATTATAAATGTCTTTTCCAAGGCCCTGGATGCCGGAATCCAAGAGCGTTTGGTGGAACTTTATAACCAAGGGTTCGCCGAATACCGCCATCACAAATTCTTGTTAAAACTTACTCCCGAAGAACTTAACTACTTAAACGAAAAGATCGCCGCCAACGAATCCATCGTTTACGCCGCCGAACACGACAATTACCCTTTGTCCTTTTATAACGACATCGAGGGACAGTTTCAGGGCGTTTCGATGGACGTTATCGAGGACATATCGAAATTGACCGGCCTGAAGTTTAAGCTCTGGAACGATAAGCCCGTGGGTTGGATACAGACCATGGCCGCCTTGGAAAGGGGCGAATTTGAGATGGTCACCGAGCTAATCATGATCGATGACAGGCAGGGTAAGTTCATCTGGTCAACGGTTGGCTATTCTTCCGACAAATACGCCCTCATTTCCAAAACCGAGACGCCCGACAAGGAAATTAACGAAATACTCTACTCGAAAGTTGGCATAGTCGAGGGCACGGGCTGGGCCGACGCTTTTTTTAAATGGTTTAGAAACCACAAAAATACCGTAACTTACGCTTCCTCGAAAGATGCCTTCATGGGCTTAACCAAAGGCGAGATTGAACTATTCATGGGGACGAGGAACCTTAACCTGAGCATGACCAGTTTCATGGAACAGCCCGGGTTTAAGGTTAACCTAACCTTCAACTACACCTTCGATTCCCTGTTTGGCTTCAATAAAAACCAGACCCTCCTATGCTCGATAATAAGTAAGTCCATCCCGCTTACCGACGCCGACGTCATTACCGAACGCTGGCTTCAAAAGACTTTCGATTACCGGGGCAAGCTGGCCCGCTCCCGGGTCCCGGTGCTTTTTGGCTTTTCCATCATGCTCTTTGTCTCCTTGGCCTTGTCGTTTTTGCTCATTAAAAAATACATTGGCGACAAGGATCGTTTGGCCAGGATAGTAAGCCAAAGAACGGCCGAGCTCATGATCCAAACCGACGAGGCCACCAGGGCTTCCCGGGCCAAGGGAGATTTTTTGGCCCGCATGAGCCATGAAATCAGAACCCCCATGAACGCCATCATCGGCATGGCCGAGCTGGCCTTAAGGGAAAATCCCCCGGACGAAACCGCCGAGATGATTTCCAGCATCCAAAGCGCCGGGGCCTCGCTTCTTTCGATTATTAACGACATCTTGGATTTTTCCAAAATAGAATCCGGCAAGATGGAGCTGGCCAATTCCGACTACCACCTGGGTTCCCTAATCCACGATGTGGTTAGCGTCATAAGCGCCCGAATCATGGGCACCCGCCTGGAACTTTTGGTCGAACTTGACGCCAATCTGCCCTCAACCCTTTACGGGGACGAAGTGAGATTCCGCCAAGTTCTTTTTAACCTATTAAGTAACGGGGTGAAATACACCAAGGAAGGTTTCGTGACCCTCCGCCTTGAGGCCCTCCCGCCCGACCAAGGGGAGCGCTTCCAGGGCGCCTCTGGCGGCGCCCCAAACTCCCTTGGCCCCGCCAATTTTGACGCCGATCCCCTCCAATCCTCCGCCCATTTCCGGGAGCTTTTACGCGCGGCCGGAAACAGGCCCACCGAGATAACCCTGAAGGCCTCGATAACCGACACGGGCATTGGCATCAAAGCGGAGGACATGGAAAAACTTTTCACCTCCTTTAGCCAGGTCGATTCCGAGAGAAACAAAGGCATCGAGGGCACCGGGCTGGGCCTGGCCATCAGTAAGAACTTGGCCAAACTCATGGGCGGGGACATCGCCGTCCAAAGCGAATACCAAAAGGGCAGCGTTTTTACGGCCACGGTCAAGCAGATCATGGGCGCTCCCTACGTCCCCTTCTCCACGCTGAAAAAGCCCGAAAAATCCAAATCCCTTTTGCTGGAAAGCGACCATGCCGAAGCCAAGGCCTTCGCCTTTGCCATGAACAGTTTGGGGGCCAAACACTCCCGCGTCCAGTTTCTAAGCGATTTGAAAACCGCCCTGCGAGACGGCGATTTCGATTTTCTCTTCGCTCCCTTTGAGGCTTCCGACGAGGTTTTGGAGGTCTTAAAGGAGATGGGCAGCGCCGTGAAACCGGTCTTTACCCTGGACGTGGGGGCTTCGATCGGAAAGAAAAAATACCTGCGCCTGGTTCACAAACCCTTATACTGCTTACCTATCGCGAACATCCTAAACGACGCCGACAAGCTCAAGGGCGCGAAAGACCGTCACGATCGGGTCGGTTTTATCGCCCCCACGGCCACGGTCCTGGTGGTGGATGACATAAAAATCAATCTCAAGGTGGTCATAGGCTTACTTAAGCCCTTTAAAGTCCGGGTGGATACCACGGAATCGGGCGAAGAAGCCATTGAACTGGTAAAAAACAAGTCCTATGACTTAATTTACATGGACCATATGATGCCCGGCATGGATGGCCTGGAAGCCACGGCCCGCATTCGCGAGCTCCCCCAAGGAAAAGACATTCCCATCATCGCCCTTACGGCCAACGCCATCACCGGCGTCAAGGAAATGTTTATTTCCCACGGCATGAACGATTTCATCTCCAAACCCATCGAGTACGGAAAACTCGAAGCCTCCCTTTCCGACTGGTTACCCAAGGAAAAACTCCAGTTCCTTAACCCGGAACAACCCAGCCCCGATCTCCCCACGGACCTCCCGCCCGGCCCCCCTCAGGCCGGCCCCGCTCAAATAGACCCCAATTAACCCGGCTCAACTCAGGCCAGCTCAGCTCAGGCCGGCCCCCCTCAGGCCGGCCCCGCTCTGGCTAGCTCCGCTCCCCCCCAAACCCGATGAACCCAGCCTTTTGTTCCCAGGCGACGGTTCCTTTCTCCCCGGCCCCAGGGCAAAAAAAAAGGACCCAGGGCCACCCTAGATCCAATCTCATTTCTGGCGTCCCCAACCGGATTTGAACCGGTGTTGCCGGCGTGAAAGGCCGGTGTCCTGGACCAGGCTAGACGATGGGGACAAAAATTTTCGTTCTTAAGTTCCGGCACGAAACTTAAACTGCAACTATAGCTGTTTTCGCTCCAAATTTCAAGTTAAATTTTTTATCTTTTATTTTTGAGCGGTTTTGTTCTTGGTAAAAAATACCAAATCTAACTTTGGCCCCAAAGGCCGCCCCGGCCTGCCTCCCTGGCCTCCCGGCCCCGCTCCCAGCCAAAATCCAACTTATCTCCCCCCTCGCCAAAACGCGCCCGTGAACGCCCCAATTTGGCCCCCAGGGCCCTTTGAACCCCCGACCAACTCCATCAGAGTACCCCAACCTCTCCCAGGCGCTTCTAGGCCGATTTGGCCGATAAAACCGGCGCTTACGTTTGGCCTCCGTCAAGATCCTCAAGTAACGACATAATCGTATCCGTTGTCTTTGGCAGAATATCTTCTTCCTTAAAGTACCTTAATAACAGTTCTAAGATCTTATCTTTATCAGTTATATTTAATTTTTTTAATAAAAATTTTATGTCATTCTCATCTTGGGTGTTATATCTTGAGACCATCAATTTCATGCAGAGTAAATATTCAGAAGTTACCGCATAAATATTAAGATTAGAAAAATTTAGAAAATTTTCTTCCTTAATGTCAGAACCCGCCAAGCCCTTGGCCGCTTCGTTTAAGTAGTTGGGGCTTACGTTTTGTTCAATGGCGATTTTACTGGCTAGGGTCGTAACTATTTTTTTGGGTTCATACAAGGCGTCGATATCTTTCGAGGCGTCGTCGGTATCGTGGGCCAGGCACATACTGGCCCCCTCGGCAAAAATCAACTCGCCCCGAACGTTTATTTTCGTTAGCTCGTCGTTTAAAAGGCCCAGATAAATTAGTAGCCGCTCCCTTGAAATCCCCATGTCAAACTCTCAGGAGTACGTTTTCGTCAACGAACAGATTTCTATGCTTAAACTCCGATGGTGACGTAAACATAAAAAACAAAGACAATTTACCTTTTCGACAGCCAAAGTAAGGGCTGTCACCGGGAAGATAACACCTTTTTTCAAAGACCCATGGGGGCACGGCCAGCTTGTAATCGTTGGCCAGCTTATGGGCGGTGGCCGCCAAAAAAGGCACTTGGGCAATATTGGGCATGTCCAAAGGCCGGTCTTGGATGATTTGAGCTTTAACTTCTGGGCCAAAATAGTAAAAATCTTCCAAAAAATTTGCCAACGAAAGGCCAAAATCCTCCCCTTGGTTAACTTTTACTGATATGCCATATATGTTATCAATTTCATACATAAAAATTTACCGGGTGGGATTAAATTTCATTAATTTTCCAATTTATAAATGAGCTAGGCCCAATGCTTTTTCGGCCTTTGCCTAAGCGCCCAAAAAACGTCCCAACTTCAATCCAATACCCAGATTAGCCCAAAAAAAAGAAGCATTCAAGCGCCAAACAAAAGTCAAGCGGGTGAATGCCAAAGTGCTTACCGTAAACGGTTTGTAGGGATTTTGTCATGGTGGGCCGTGCGAGACTTGAACTCGCGGCTCCCTGCTTAAAAGGCAGGTACTCTACCGACTGAGTTAACGGCCCCCATTTAAGGCCTTAGGGCGGCCTCGTTGGTTAACGCTTAAACCAGCTGGGCCAGCCCAATCGTCCTAACCAAGGCCTAGGGGACAGGACAATTATCTATTTTAACCTATTCAATCCCAGTCGTCAAGATAAAATTTAACCTCCAATTAACTTTCCTTTAGGAAAGCCCCCCCGGCCCAAAGGCCCGGGTTCAAAGCCCCCCGGGCTCTTTAGACCTCCGCCGCCACGCCGGCCCCGCCCTTGGTAGCTTTGATAGCTTAGAGGCTAATTAATTATCGCTATAGACTTTACATGTATTAGCCGTTAAGATATAGACCTTCAAAAAGGTTATCACAAGTCAGATTTGGCCGAGAATTTGTGACTTGACTCGGCAACAAGCCCAGACAATATTGGTTGAGATCTTTTGAAACAATGGATATAAAGCTAAATTCTAATTTTGGTTACTCAAATAATCGTTAAAACAATTTTTTATTCTGGCTGGTTTGTTTTCATATCCCTGTCTGACTCTCAACCTGATTGTGTCAAATAATACTTGGAAATTTTGTAATTTTTAGCCTTGATGTTATGTTCTTAAATTATATTATCAGGAGTTAGACTTCCCGAGATTGCTCATACCGGGAAAAAAATAAAAGCTTTACTTTAGATTGAACTTAGGATAATATGTATCATGGTTTGGATCTTTTTTTAGAGCCCAAAGAGTTTAATTTAAGTAACATATGCGTCAAGCGCACTAATTATTTTTAAAGTCTATTGTAAAATAAAGAACGCTAACTGATAAATCTAACAAAATATCTTACTCACTCAAGTCATTTTAGCTAAAATATACCTCATTATCTAGTCAAATTTTTAAGTATTTTTTAAATTATCGACAATAAAACGTAAAGCCTAGCTCGCCCAACCAAACGTCGGAATCCCTGGAAACGATGTTAAGCGGTATTTCTTTCTGGCCCATAAAAATTTCTTTGACCCAATTGTTGGCACCCTTTTCATAGTATGATATTAATAGATCATCAAGGAGTCCGTCAATGTCAAATGAGTTGACAGCCTTTCTCAATTTCGCCTTTGAGAAAAAGCAGACTGAAACCAAAGTCGTGGAGGACTACAATATCTCCACGGCCTTGCGGTGGCAGCTCAATTGGCGAGAATATGAGAAATACCTTAAGGGTCTGGGCATAGACGCCAGCTCAGACGCTAGGCCTTCCCTTTTGCGTTATGGCAATCCCCAGCCTGACATCAGGGTTTTGGATGACTTGATCGATTTTCAAGGTTCCTTACGGGACACGATTTTGGAGATAATCACGGATAGGAGGATTACCCCGTCCAATTACAAGCGGTTTTTTTCCGAGGCCAATGGCGTCTCGACTTATTTGCCATTGCCCAAAAACCTTGGCCATGATATAACACCGGAGAACATTGGAGAGTTAAATCTTCATTACGACTATGACGCCTCGACTTACCGGGTTTTTATGTCCGCCGTCATTAGGGGCATGATCGTCGATAAATCAATTTTCAATCTCTACGTCGATAGTGAGGGTAAATTCCATTTGGTCGATAACAAACATGGGAAAGGGAAAACTTCCCCTACCTCAGATACTCATTCTGGGGCCGGGCAATTAAGCCCCCAGGCCCATTTTGATCTTTCGCCCCAGGACGCGTTAAGTCAACAAAACCAACTTTTCGATCCCCTTGACCCCGCCCGGGCCAATGGCTCCCAGGAGGGCGTTTTAACCGTCCCGGTCAAGAATTTGGAGCCCGGCCCCTCCTTGGTCGTGACCGAGGGGCTTTTAAACGCCTTGGCCGCCACCATCGCCGAGCGGTTAGTAAACGGCGGCAAATTGGTCCCCGACTTAAGTTCTCCCCAGACCAATGGCCAGATCGCCCCAACCCCGGAACCCCAACAAGACGTCTCCCAAGACCTAAGTAACGTTTCCTTGGAAGAGCACGAGGCCTATTTTTCCAACTCGTCTAAGTTCGTAAACTCCGACGACTCTGATTTCATTTGCTTTCCCGAGCTTTCCCCGGGCGCGGCCCCGGCCGCCTCCCCGGCCGCCTCCGCGGCCCTCGCCCCAGAAACAAGCGCCTTAAATACCAGCGCTTCTAGCGCCCCAGACCAGGGATTTGCCGCCCAAGCCCTTGGCGATCAAAGCGTTTCCGGCGACTCCCAAAGGGAACTGGATTTTTCCGCCGCGACGGCGTCGGCCACCTCGGGCCCCGCAAGTCCAAGCCCCGCGGATCTTGCCGAAAGTTTAAAAGACCATGAAACCTTGGTCCAGAACATCCTTACGGAAATAGACGTTATTTCTTCGGCCAACGTTGCCGGCTTTAACCTAAAGCTCCAAGAAATACTCGATCGGACCATGCCTCCCGCCACTGGCGATCAAACCCAAAACCCGACTTACCAACCAACTTCTTTTCCGAACGTAACCCCAACCCAAGCCTATCCCCCGCTTGGCGACGGTGGTTACCCCAATCCGGACTCCATCTCCTTTGGCTCCGACGCCTCCTTTGAAAACGGCGACTATGTAGTCCAAACGGTTTCCCATGATCCCGCCTTGGCCGATTTTGAAGACGAGGAACCGTTACTTTTGGAAGAAGTGGTCTACGATTACGAGGAAACCGACGGCGAGGAAGTATTTTACCCCTACGCCATAGAACCGCCCCTTCAAAATCAGCCCGTGACTTTTCAAGTAGAGTCCCCGGCCATAAGCTCAGCGATTGCCCAAACCCCCAGCCAGCCCCAAAGCGACGCCCCAAGCGACATCCCAAGCTACGCCCAAAACGACGCCCCAAGCGACACCCCAAGCTACCCCCAAAACGACGCCCCAAGCGACGCCGTAATCGCCCAGGCTCAATTGCCGCCGTTACCTTTGCCCCTGGCCACTCAATCAAATAATCATTTGGGCCAAAACTCACCTGAGCCTTTAGTCAACCCCCTGACCGAACCTTTAACCGGCCCCTTATTGACTCCCCCAGCCGAGCCTTATCCCGGGCTAATTATAGAAGAAAGTTCGCCGGAACCCCTTGATTCCAAGGCCCCTTTGTTTCAAAATACCGCCCCGCCGGTTATCGACTCCCT
>JAITLH010000027.1 GCA_031277995.1 Deltaproteobacteria bacterium | reverse complement strand
TAAGTTTGAAGGGCCAAAGCCTAAAGCTGGCTTGAGATAAGAAACAATCGCCATTTGATTTAAATCCACTCGGTAAGTATACAAATATTTGGTGAATTTATGGCCTAAGGCGAACCGATTGACGAGGCCTTAAATGAGAGGGCGGCAAAAAAGGCAATAAAAACGAGGCGCTCCAAGCCATCAAGATAGACCTTGAGGCCTAGAGGACAATGCCCCAGGACAAGGTGAAAGGGCCGGTGGTTAATTCTGACGATTAAACGAACCAATAATCATACGATGAAATAAATCTTTAAAAAAATACTCAATTAATCACACAAAAAAAATAATAAACTTCACCCTCTATCAAAAAACATGGTAATCAAAAAAAGAACTTTCCCTTAAGCCGGAACCAGTTTCTTTTCAAGCGGTTACCGTATCAAGCGTCATTTTTAGACTTTTTTTGAAGTCATCAATTGACTTTGAATGTATAGCTTTTTTAAAAAGTTTGTTTAATTTGTCGTTATCAGTAATTTTTTTGATCTTTGACTCTAAAGTTTTGCTAATAGGCCCAAATTTAGAGTTTAAAAGTTCAATGATATAGTCGGCTTTTGTTTCAGCCGCTACTTTAGCCGTGACTTTAGCCGTGGTTTCAGTTATGGCTTCAGAAAATAGGGCGCTTAGAGCTGATTCCATGGGGCTTCCTATGCTGTGAGGGTAAATTATGCTTTTAACTTTCTGGTTAAAAGCCTCTTTATTACTTTTATGTAGATAATTTAATGCAAAAATAAGAATTTTATTTATAAAATCTGTGGCATTGTCCTTATTAGTACTATCAGACCAAACATGTTTTAATTCTTTTATTATTTCTTCATATTCTATGTCTATTTTTTTACTAGCCGCCGCTTCAATGGTTTTAAAAAACGCCCGCAATTCGGCGTTGAATTTGTTTATGATTTCACCAGATCCTTTTGTATTAAACATAATAATTTTAAAAGGAGGAACTTTTTCACCTTCTTTATAGGGCCAAGCTATGAAATCTTGAGCTAAAGATATTTTTAGCCAACGTTGTCCTGGATGAATTATAATAACTATTGGATAAGGAAGTTTAATTGATTTATTTTCTTTTTGTAAATTTCTTATTAACATATCTTCGTAAGAAAAAACATACTTTCGTAAACGAAAAATCATATTTTTCTGATGTTTCGTTTGCTCTTCAATAAATATTATTGACTTTGTTGGATCACCTGTTTTGGGAAAGGCATCACAACTAACGACAAAATCAGGAAAAACTTCACTATAAGAGGCGTTAACTATAGTTTTATCAACTAATTGAGAATTATTAAAATCTATAAGCCCTGTATAAAAAGAGGATAAAAATACTATTAAAAAATTATTTAGATTTTCTTTAATACCAAAAACGTACTTAAATAAATTATCATATGGATTCTTTAATTTAAGTTTAGAAGCTTCTTTTGTATTTTTTGACATATATAATGTTATAATTAATTAATAATAAAATTATTCATTAATTTGGTTACAGCTCGAAATTTATGGAGCTTAATTGGCAACAAGAGATAAATACTATAAAAAGCCGCTTGTTAGCTAATATAGAAATTGTGAAAACGACCAGGCGTCAGTCTGGACGGGCCAGACCAAAAAAAATTTCTCTACCTTACGTCAAAAGCGTTATGCGCATAAAAGACCTAAATATTTTTGGTCTCAATACAGTTATAATCTATTATCATCGTAAAGGCAAATCAAATTGTCGATTTTGTTTAAACGCCATTGTCGGTCAGGCGTTCCCTAGGCTTCGATCGTCTTGTCCATGGCCCCTTCTATTTTGAACAATATGACACCGATAACTTCGTCGTTTTCTTTGTGGTCCGTAATCTCTGGCTTATACGCGTTTTCGCGCGTCCTGGCCATCGGCTGGGGGCTTTGGAAACTAAAACGCCATTGTTAAATCCGGTAAATTTATACTAGTGTTTTTAGGGACTTTTTTCCTTTTTACAAAAAAACTAAAGCGAAATTAACGGGCCTTTTATCTTTAAGCGAATCTGGCCCTTCGGCGATTTTTCGAAAACGGTTAAACGGGGCCTAGGAGGCCCGAGGGTTCGTTGAAGCTAGTATTTAGCCGATCAGGCGCGCGAAAGCTCGCCAAGGGGCAAATTTGACCGATTACGGGCGCCTTTTGAGATGGGGGCGAGCTCCCCCGTTGGGTCGTTAGAGAGGGGGGGTTACTACCGTTTTGGCGCTTAAGCTCCATCGATCGGCCCAAAAGTATTTTTGACCCCACAAAAAGGGAGGATTTCGGCCGGAAGTGTCCCGGTTTAATCGTCAGCGAAGGTACCGGCCGGAAGTGTCCGGGTTTAAGGGTCACCGAAGGTACCGGCCGGAAGTGTCCCGGTTTAAGGGTCACCGAAGGTACCAGCCGGAAGTGTCCCGATTTAAGGGTCAGCGAAAGTCCCGGCCCGTTTTCGTATTATAAAACCCAAAGTCGCAATCGTGAAACGGTTTGAAAGCCGCGGCTGCGTTTTACCTCGACTTGGTTTGGGGCTTAAATATTTTGGCGTTCGACGTTTCCGATTACCATGATAGCGGACGTTGGCCTTACCGGACAATAGTATTCACGGGCCCCGCAGCCGAGGCATCTTTCTTTTTCGACCGCGATGAGTTTGCCCCCGCCGTTAGCTTGTATGAGGTTTATAACGCCCGCTGGACAATTGCGTGAGCGGGCAGAGCAATTGACGTCTTCGCTAAGCCTTAGGCAGCGGGATCTATCTATTACGGCGCGCCCGATTTGTATGGAGCTTTTCTCGGCTATCGTTATTGGGCGAATCGCTCCGGTTGGGCAAAGGGTTGAACATAGTACGCGGTTGACCCGACAATAGCCGCGTTCAAAAGAAAGGATGGGGCTCAACGCGGCCAGACTTTTGTCCGATGGGATTAAGGTTTGGTTGGGGCAATTTGAAACGCACAACTGGCATCCGGAGCATTTGGAGGCGAAATTTTTTAACCCTGAGGCCCCGGGCGGGATTACCGGGCGATCCTTTTTTCTCCGTTTTTGTCTGGTCAAAGCCGGTATTGGCCCATCGGTTATCTCGAGTGCTTTGGCCGTAAACGGGAGGGCCAGAATTCCCAAAAACGCTCCCGACGAAATTATAAAACCGCGCCGATCGGCCGATTTCAGAGTCGGAAAACGTTATTCGCTGGTTTCGGGGTTTTTCGCCTGGCGTAGGCCATGGCTCCATATCGACACGCTTCCAGACAGTTTAGACAGACAACGCGCCTGGAGCCATCGATGGTTCCTTTTTGGAATCCAGGCGAGAACACTTATTGGAAGGCCGGATACAAATTCCCGCTTTACCCAGTCCCTACCCAGGCCAAAGAAAAAGTAGGCCGCGCCCATCGTTTTTGGCCCTTTGAAGTGATAAAACCCTGGGGAGCGCAAACGTGGCTAAACCGCGTTCAAAGGGCCTATTGGGAGGTGGCAGGCTTGGATTATGGCCCCGGCGGCGCGGCCCCCGTAACCACTCGTTTTTCGCGTTTTGGCTAACCGCCAAGGTTAGCCGCGAGGGTTTGATCGCGGCAAAAATAAGCGTTTTTAAAAAAACGCCCCGGTAAACGAAAGTCGCGGCGCCTTACCTAGCTTGGATTGGGGCCAAAATGGGAAGCGAAAAAGGCTACTTTTTCCCCAGCGGCATTACGCAAAGGGGGCTTTCGGCCTGGCCAAGTTTAAGCTCGCTTTTGATGGCGTCGGCATTCATGGAGATCATGTAACGCCCGCTAATCCCAAGGGAGTCGGCGGCCAGGTAAATGTTTTGGGTCATGGCGCCCGTCAAGGCAAAGGCCAGGATGTTTTCGGAGCCCGGCATGGGCATAGTCCCCAAAACCTCAGCGTCCGGGACAAAGATTAAGACGCACGGGGATTTTTTCACGAAATCGTCTTTGGTTATCTCTTCCAAAATGTTTTTGTTGGTGACCTCGGCCAACAAATGATCCTTCCAGTTATACAAAAACGCTCCCTCGGGCATGACCACGTAAATTTTCACGTAAGGCGGCTTTCCGACCGCCATGGGCACGGTCCAGCCTTTGCCGGCGCGATTAAGCCCGGTGGCCGCCCAGAGAAGGGAAGACAATTCTTCCATCGATATCTGGCCGGTTGGAAAATTGTCCCGGGGCCCGGAGGCGCGCTTTTCCAGAAGGCTAAAAATGCCCTCGCCCCCATCCTTGGTCGGGGCCGGGAGTTTTATGTCGGCCAGGGCCACCGACGCGGTAATTAAAAAACAGACCACTAAAACCAAAAACGAAACCTTTTTTTGTTTCATTTCCCAAAACCTCCGTTAGCTTATTGGCTTAACCCTTGGCGTTTTCGCCTACGGGTGACGATTGGCCCGCTCGCGTACCTGAGGGCGAGCGGGCGCCTTTTGGTTAGATTTAGGCGATTTCAAGGCTTGGCGCCGAAATTTTTTTAAAGGGGTAACGACTTTTATTTACTTGGGCGCCTAAATTTTACCATAAATTTGTCCCAAACGGCCGCCCAGGAGCCCTTTTGGGCGACTTGACCTGGCCAGGAGGTATAGGGGGGTAGGTCGCCCCTAAGGGGCCATTTGGCCTTAAGGCCTTTTACCCGGCCCTAGGAAAGGCCCCAACGGGGGGCTTGACTAGGAGAGGGGGTATTTCGTAGAATTTAGGGATTACGAAGTATGGGGCCCCTTTGGTTGGGCCAAGTTTTTTCTAGGAGCTTTTCTTGAAACGATTGGATTGCGCCTCGGGCGAGGCGACGGAAAAAGGCGTCCAGTCCATCGACCGGGTTTTGGACATCGTCGAGGCCCTTTCGACCAAGCAAGGGGGCTTAACTTTGACTGAGCTCGCCAAAAGCATCGCTCTGCCCAAAAGTACCACCCATAGGTTACTTTCGACCTTGGTCAGGCGCGGTTACGCGGCCAAAAGGGAGGATGGGGGTTACCAGGTGGGCTTAAAGCTCATCGAGGCGGTCAGCTATTACATAAATAGCCTGGAGCTGCAGACCGAGGCCAGGCAACATTTGGCCAGATTGACGGTGGAGCTGGGTTTGACCGCCCATCTGGGGGTCTTGGAAGGTAACCAGGTCGTTTACATCGAAAGGATTGACGTCCTTTCGGGCGTAAAACTTTATTCCCAAATCGGGCTTCGGATGCATGCCTATTGTTCGTCTTTGGGAAAAAGTTTGTTGGCCGGGTTATCGGGCGAGGAACTTAGGGAAGTCATGTCGCGTTGCCCGTTTGAGCGCTTCACTCCCAATACCATCACGAGTTTGGCGGCCCTTAGGGAGGAATTAAAAAAAGTTCGGGCCCGGGGTTACGCGGTTGACAACTTGGAATACAGCTTAAATAACCGCTGCGTTGGGGCCCCCATCTACGATTACCGCGGGGAGACCGTGGCCGCCATAAGCGCCAGCGGGCCCCCGGCCATCTTAACGCCGGAGCGGGTGGCCGACGTGGCCGGGGAGGTCATGAGTAAAGCCAAGGCCATTTCCCGAAACCTTGGCTACGGCGGTTAGAAAAAGAAAAAAAGGCGCGTTTTTAACGCGCCTTTTCTATGGATAGCGAAGGGTTATTGGGTTAGGGTTATTGGGCTAGGGTTAGGCGGTGAGGTTTTTAAGGACGATGGTCTTGACCCGGGTCATTTCCTCAAAGGTGCTCATGACCCCCTCGGTGCCCAGGCCGCTATGCTTCCAGCCGCCAAAGGGCATCTCAAAGGCCCTAAAGAAACTGGCCCCGTTTATGACCGCGGCCCCGGCTTCCATTTGGGCGGCCACTTTCCAAGCCCGCTTGTAATCTCGGGAAAAGACGCAGCTGGAAAGGCCGAAGATGGACTGGTTGGCGATGGCCACGGCCTCTTCGTCGGTGTCAAAGCCGATGATGGAGACGACCGGGCCAAAGATCTCCAGGTCTGAGGCCACGTCGGCGGTCTTGGGGACGTCCACGATGACCGTGGGGTCATAGTAGGCGCCGTTTCTCTTTCCGCCCAATATGATCTTGCCGCCCTGCTCGACGGTTTTTTTGACCTGGGCTTCCACGGCGATGGCCGCTTTTTCGCTTATCAGGCAGCCGATCTGGGTATCCTCCAGGGCCGGATCGCCGTATTTTTGCTTTTTAATCCGCTCGACGGTCTTTTTGGCAAACTCGTCTTTGATGGAGTTATGGACCAAAAACCGCTTGCTGGCGCAACAAACCTGGCCGGTATTGTACATGCGGCCCCAGATAAGCTCTTCCACGGCCAAATCGACGTCGCCGTCCTCCAAGACGATAAAGGCGTCGTTTCCGCCCAGCTCCAGGGCGGTCTTGGTAAGGTTTTCCGCGGCCAGCTTTTGGGTGGCCAAGCCCACTTCCGTGCTACCGGTTAGGGTAATCAAGGTGACCCGGGGATCGGTGACCGCGGCCGATTTGACCTGGCCGGGGGCGGTCAGGCACTGGCAGGTCCCGGCCGGCAAACCCGCCTCGGCCAAGAGTTTGGTCAATCTTAAAAGCGTCAAGGGGTTATCCGAGGATGGCAAAACGATGGGGGCGTTTCCCATTAGTAGGGCCGGGGCGACTTTTTGGTCAAACAAATCGCAGGGGAAGTTAAAGGGGATGATGCAGGCCACCACCCCGATGGGCTCCCTGGTCACGATCTGCAGGTTATGGTCCTGGCCGGCCTCGGTTCCGGCCGGGATGACGCTTTCGTAAAAGTGCTTGGCCCGCTCCATAAAGGCGGTAAAGCCGATTTTTATGTTACCGATCTCGGCCCGGGCCTCGGCGATGGGTTTGCCGTTTTCGGCCGACAGGGTTTGGGCCAGGCTTTCTTTTTGCCCCTCCACCAGCTCCAAAAACTTTCCCAGCGTGGCCACTTTTTGATAGGTCGGGACCTTGGCCCAGATCTTTTGGGCCTTACAGGCCGCGTCGATGGCCTTTTTGATGTCGGCCTCGTTGGCCTTGGGCACGGTGTCGATGACCTTGCCCGTGGCCGGGGCGGTCACCTCAAAGGTCTGCCCGGAAAGGCTGTCCACTTCTTGGTTATCGATAATCATCTTCATAAAAATTTACCTCGGAAAAACCCCTTCGACAAAAAACCATCGGCATTCGTCGAAAGAAAGTCGCGTTTTTTTAAATTCCTTTTCCCAAAAGACGGGCCCGTTTTTTAGGAAAGGGCGGTGTAGGAGAGCATTAAGCCGCCGGTGGTGTTGTTGCCGTCGTCTTGGTAACCGTATTCGCCAAAGGTGAAGTTGACGATAAAGGGGATGGAACCGGCCTGGGCCTTTATGGCCTTGACGGCTTCGTCTATCCGATCGCCAATCCCGGCCCGCCGCCCGCCGCAGTGGACCAAGACCAGGGCGCCTGGGGTTACCCCGGGGGCCTTGGCGCTAAACTTAAACAGGGTTTCCTTAACCTGGCTCCCGGCCGAGGCGATGAGGCCGTCCACGCTCCCGTTCATTTGGATGACGGCGGTATTGACGGCCAAATTGGCCCCGATCTCCATGGACAGATCGTCGTTGCCGTTCATGGGGTGGCGGATGGCGATTAGATCCCCCAGGCGATCCTTAACGCCCAAGGGGCCGGTGATGGTCGTGACCAGGAGGTTAAAGCCCATGAGGTCTTTTTGCTCTTTGCCGGTCCACTGGGCGTATTTGGTCACGGCCGGAACGCCGTCAATTTCAACCAAGGTCCGGTTACCCTTGATCTTGGTGATGACGCCGCAATTGGCCGTCTCCTCGTAAGCCCCGGTAAAGTGGTTTTGGAAGGGCGAATCGGTGTAGAAAAAGGCCACGGCCACTCCGTCGGCGGTCACCAAGCCGTCGGTGTAGAGGGACCACTTTCCGGCGATCTCGTTATCGGCGGCGCTGCCACCAAAAACCGGCACCCGACCGATGACGTCGGCGATGCCCTTAAGGTAAAACTCTTCCTCGCCCGGCGGGGCCACCATGTAAAAGTAATCGGGCGCCTGGATTTTCCCGCTCGCCATCTTATTCGCGGCCTTTAGGGCGGCCAAGGCCACTTCCCGGCCCGTGGACCTGGCGTCGCCGCTTTTGGCCAAGGCGGCCCGGCCAACGGTGAGCTTATCGTCGGCCAAGGCCAAAAGCCCCACAAACCCGCTATCCGAGCTTATGAAACCCTCCGGGGTGACCACCCCGGTAAAGACCGTGTTTCCGATAAGCGGCACCCCAGGCAGCTCGGCCGAAATGCCTTCCAAGAGTTTTTTCTGATCGTACTGGACGCCGCTATAAACGAAGGCCAGTTTGACGCCGCTTAAGCCGGCCTTGGCCTTGGCGGCCGCTTCTTTTCCGGCCAGGGCGGCGTCGGCGTTGATGGAACTTCCGGTATTGGCTTTTAACATCTCATTTCTCCCTTGAAAACGGCCCGCTTGGCTAAAAAGGGGACCGAGAAAGATTGTTGGCCACGGCCCGCTTGGCTATAAAGCCCCAACGGGCCGTTAAAAAATTATGTAAATGGGCCTATAAGCATGTATATTGGTACATGAATTATGGTTTGGATAGGCATGTTTAAGAAATGTTTTTTAAGGCGCTGAAAATACCGCGAAAGTCTTGGAGCGTTCTGGCTAACTATTTGAAATTATAGACAAAAATTAAACGCTTTGCAAGAAACCCAAAAACCAAGC
>JAITLH010000013.1 GCA_031277995.1 Deltaproteobacteria bacterium | reverse complement strand
GTAAGTAATCGCGCCCGGAAACGTTTAAAATTTGTTTGCCGTCGGCGACGGTGGTGCCCACCCCGCTGGGGGTTAAAAAGCCGCCCAAACCGGCCCCGCCGGCCCGGATGCGCTCAACGAAAGTGCCCTGGGGTATTAGCTCAAATTCCAATTCCTCGGCGTTTATTTGCCGGCCCGTTTCGGGGTTTAGCCCCACGTGGGTGGCTTTTAGGCTTTGGACCATGCGGTTTTCGATGAGCTTGGCCACGCCTATCCCGGGTAGGCCGGTATCGTTACAAATCAAGGTCAGGTTTTTTTTGCCGGCCTCGATTAAGGCGTTGACCAGGGTTTTTGGC
Source organism: Deltaproteobacteria bacterium (assembly GCA_031277995.1). Taxonomy (GTDB): domain Bacteria; phylum Desulfobacterota; class Desulfarculia; order Adiutricales; family Adiutricaceae; genus JAIRNQ01. Next base: position 12,909 of record JAITLH010000013.1, on the reverse strand, counting down.
CCGCCGCAGTTCATGAAACCCCCAAACATGACCGAAGAGCCGTCGGGGATTAAGTCGGCCGCTTCTTTGGCGCTTATGATGGTAACTGGCATCGTTTTTTCCTTAACTTTTGGCTTCCCTTAAGGGCGATGGTCGGGCGCGTCCCGCCGCCCCACCATCGCGTGGGGCGCGTGGCTAACTTTTAGGGTCTCTCAATGGCGATGGCCGTGCCCATCCCGCCGCCGATGCAAAGGGTGGCCAACCCCCTTTTTAGGTTTCTGGCCTCGAGGGCGTGGAGTAAGGTCACCAAAATGCGGGCCCCGCTGGCGCCGATGGGATGGCCCAGGGCGATGGCCCCGCCGTTAACGTTGACTTTGTTAAGGTCAAAGCCGAGCTCTTGGCCAACGCCCAAAAATTGGGCGGCGAAGGCCTCGTTGGCCTCTATTAGATCAAGATCGGCGATTTTCCAGCCGGCTTTGTCCAAGGCCTTGCGGGTGGCCGGGATGGGCCCCAGGCCCATGACGCTGTGATCGACCCCTTCCGAGGCGTAAGAGACGATCGCGGCCAGGGGTTTTATCCCCAGCTCCCGGGCCTTATTGTCGGCCATGACTATCAAGGCGGCCGCCCCGTCGTTTATGCCCGAGGCGTTACCGGCGGTGACGGATCCGTCTTTTTTGAAAGCGGGCCTTAGTTTGGCCAGGGAATCGGAATCGGTATCCTTTCTGGGAAATTCGTCCTGGGCGAAAATTACGTCGCCTTTTTTCCCGGAAACGGTCACCGGGACTATCTCTTTTTTAAAGGCCCCGGATTCGATGGCCAAAAGGGCCCTTTTTTGCGACAAAAGGGCGTGGGCGTCTTGATCCTCGCGGTTAATGGAGCATTTGTCGGCCACGTTTTCCGCCGTTATGCCCATGTGGTAGTCATTGAAGGCGTCCCAGAGCCCGTCCCTAATCATTTCGTCGATTAGTTTGGCGTCGCCCATCCTTAGGCCCGTCCTGGCTTTTTCCAATAGGTACGGGGCCAAGGACATGTTTTCCATGCCGCCGGCCACGACGCATGAGGCGTCGCCGGCCTTTATGGCCTGGGCGGCCAAGGCCACGGCTTTAAGCCCGGAGCCGCAAACTTTGTTGATGGTCATCGAGGGCGTCTCCACCGGCAAACCGGCTTTGACGGCCGCCTGCCTGGCCGGGTTTTGGCCCAGGCCCGCCTGGAGAACGTTACCCATGATGACCTCGTCGGGATCGACGGGAGCCAGGGCGGCCCTTAATAAGGCTTCCCTTATGACGACGGCCCCCAATTCCACGGCCGGGACCGTGGCCAGGGCGCCGTTAAAAGATCCTATGGCCGTGCGAACGGCGCTGACGATTACCGGTTTCATGGTTAACCTCCAAGCTTTTTAAGGCCGAGAATGGAACGGGCCTCGGCCGGCGTGGCCGGGCTGCCGTTGGTTTCCTTTATTATCCGGACGGCCCGCTCGACGAATTGGGCGTTACTTTTGGCCAAGACGCCCTTGTCAATGAAAATATTGTCCTCCATCCCGACCCGCACATGGCCGCCCAAAGCCAGGGCGGCCAAAAAAATCGGCATGTGCCCCTTGCCCACGCCCAAGGCCGACCAGGTCGAATCGGGCGGGATGAGGTTTTGGAGAAAAACCAAATTTTGCACCGTCGCGCCGATGCCGCCCGGGACCCCCAAAACGAACTGGTAATGGATGGGGGCGGTTAGGACGCCTTGCTTAAGGTAATAAAGGGAGGTGTAAACCATGCCGGCGTCAAAAATCTCCACCTCGGGTTTCACGTCGTTTTCGCGCATGGCCAGGCCAAGTTTTTCCAAAAAACTCGGGGTGTTATAAAAAACGCTATTGTGGTTCCAATTCATGGTCCCGCAGTCGTAAGAGCCCAGTTCCGGCTTTAATTTGGCCAGGTGGGCCATGCGGCTTTCGTCGGTGGCGTTCAAATCACCGCTGGTGGTAAGGTTTAGGACGATGTCGCATTTTTCCTTAATTAAGGCGACGGTTTCTTGGAACTTTTCCAGGCTCATCGTGCCCAGGCCCTGATCGTCTCTCATGTGCAGGTGGGCCACCGCCGCCCCGGCTTTGTAACATTCGTGGACGTCCTGGGCAATCTCCTTGGGGGTGAAAGGAATGGCCGGGTTGTCTTTTTTGCTGGGCCAGGCGCCGGTGGGGGCTACGGTTATTATAACTTTTGACATTAATTCACCATTATTTGTTTTTGGATATAATAACATTGACAAGATAATCTATTAAACCTACCTTAGACTTATCCATGTCACTTTCTGACCAAGTTTGAAAACCTTGGCCATTAGTCTTAAAGCCAAGATGGCCTTTTTTTACTAATTCTTGAAGCCTCCGGGATGGTTTTTTGTCGTCGCAGAGAAATTTCAAGATGTATTCATGAATGTCCAAGGCCAGATCGAGCCCGATCATATCGGCGTTTTCCATGGGCCCCAACTTGGGAAGCCTTAGGCCAAAGCCGTGGCGGATGGCCTCGTCGATGGTAGCGGCGTCGGCGATGCCCTCATCGAGGATATGAAAGGCTTCCCGCCAAAGCGCGTGTTGCATGCGGTTACCCACAAAGCCGGGAACGTCTTTTTTTACGCGAATGGGTTTTTTCCCGGCCCCGTTTATGACGGCCATGGTTTTTTCGATGACCTCGGGGGCGGTATGAACGGTTTGAACGACTTCGACCAAGGGAATCAATAGCGGCGGGTTCCAAAAATGCGTCCCGAGGATCCTATCTTTTTTGGCCGCCAAGGCCCCAATCTCGGTCACGCTCATGACCGAGGTGTTGGAGGCCAAAATCACGTCCCCCGGGCAGAGGGCGTCAAGTTCCTTAAAGAGGCCTTGCTTTAATTCCATTTTTTCCGGGGCGCATTCTATCACCAAGTCCGCGCCCGCCACGGCTTTTGAAAGCTCGGCTTGGGGAGAAATACGATGGAGCGCTCCTTGGGCCAGGCCGGCTTCGATTAAGCCGGACTTGACGAAATGGCCCATTTCTTGGCCAATCTTCTCGGGGGCCGACCAAAGGGCCTCCGCGAAGGCGTCGTAAACCCTAACGCCGTGGTTGGCCAGGGCGAAAACCGCGGCCAAACCCCGGCCCATAAGCCCGCAACCGACTATGGCGATTGTCCCTTTCACGTTACCACCCCCAAAAAAGGCTAAATTAAGCGCCGGATAGGCCCGCGGTTTTGGCCTATCCCCTTAGTTATTTTCGCCAAGGGCCTTTTCGCCCATGGCCATGGGAAAAAAGGCCCTTGGCGGGACTATTCTTCTTTCGGGGAATTTTTACCCGCCAACGTTCCTATCAAGGCCACGACGCCGTAGGCGCACATGACCCCGACCACCGTTAACATCCAGGGCAGCTCGATTCCTAGGCCGTCCATGATATCGCTCCTCTTTGGCCGCCGAAAAAATTTTTTTCGGCGGTCCGGTATGGTGTTTGACAAAATCGGTTTGGTTTTTGTGGCGATCGTTTACCAAAAATGGGAGAACAATCGCCGCGACCGTTTAACTTATTGAGCCTAAGGCCTTGGCTTAATCGCCACGGCCGTTTAACTTATTGACCCTAAGGCCTTGGCTTAATCGCCGCGACCGTTTAACTTATTGACCCTAAGGCCTTGGTTTAATCGCCGCGGCCGTTTAACGTATTTTCCCGAAGGCCTTGGTTTATTGGCTTATTCCTCTTTGGAGCCGCCAAAAAGGTAATCGAGGCCAACCCCAACGGCGACCATGAAGACTATGACCGATACGCACTGGCCAAAGATTTTAAGCAGCATTTTGTTCCTCCGCCCTTTGGGCCATGGTTTTGCCGCGGTAGAGACCCGGCTTGGCTTGGCCCAGGGTTAAAACGGTAATCGCGACCGCCAAGCTCAAGACCAAAGTGAGGTAAACGTTATGGACGCCGGCCAGGCCGATTTTGGCGGACAATGGGGTAAACGACCATAGGCAGTTGGCCACCCAGGCGGTGAGGAGGGTTAAATTGGCGGCCAGCACGGACCTTTTCCAGAAAAGGCCCAGGAAAAGAAGAACGAAAACCGGGGTCAGCCAAGCGAAAAGCCAGCTCATGGCCGAAACGATGGGCGGGAGGTTACGGGCCGTGGCGATGGCCACGGCGCAAAGGATCACGATGGCCAGGCGCGTAATCCTGGCCTCGTTTTTTTCGCTAAGCTTACCGCCCTTAAAAAGGTTTTTGTAGATGTCGACCGTGAAGATCGTGGCCGGGGCCATGACCGCGGCGGCCAGGCTGCTTAGGATGGCGCCCAGGAAGGCCGCGAACAGCCAAGCCACGAGCCAGGGGGGGAGGGAAGCGAAGAGCATGGAGGTTCCGGCCATTTTTGGGCCCATGGCGCTAAACTGCGGGTTGGCCCTGGCGGCGAGGCCTATGCAGATAATGAAAACGCCAAACATGCCGTTTAGGGGAGCGGCCAACCAAAGGGCCTTTCTGAAACCCTTGGGATCGTTTACGGATATGGCCGGTTGGATCAATTGCTGGGAAACCGACTGGCAAGTGGTGGTCGCGATGATTTGGGGAATGGCGAACAGCAAAAACAATTCCTTGGTCCCAAAAATCGAGAGCATCTGGGCCTGGTTTTCGTTTAGGTAATAGGCCTGCACCTCGCCCCAACCGCCGGGGAGCCCCACGGTGAGTTGAATGAAAGACAGTATAAGCCCCACGTACATCACGGCGCAATTAATAAAATTAACCCAGGCGATTTCTTTCATGCCGGCCAAAATGACGTAAAGGCAGCCCAAGACGCCGCCCATGATCGTGCCCTGGGTTATGGTCACCCCGGTGATGGTGGCGAAAACGATGCCCACGCCCTGGCATTCCAGGGTCAATATGGCCCAGACCATGCCCGACATTACGCAGCAAACCAAGAGCCTGGTCGATGGCCCAAAAATTTTACTTAGCATTTCCGGCATGGTCGAAACGTTGGCCCTTCGCACCCAATTGGCCGTGCAAAGGGTGGCCACGACCAGCAGGCTAACGTGGGCCAGCCCAAACCAAACGGCGATGGCGCCAAGGTTGTAACTCATCTCCAACAAACCGAAAATATGGGGGGCGCCCAAAACCGTCAGGGCCATGGTCACGGCGATGACGTACCAGGGTATGTTTCGCCCGGCGAGGATAAATTGGCCGCTGGAGATCTGGCCTTGGGCTTGAAGCAACTTTTTCTGTTTGGCGTTTAAATACCAACCTATACCAACGATAGCTACTAATTCATATATTAGCACGGCAACCGTTATATAAATCTGACTTGAACTCATATTAATCCTCAGTACAGGCCAAAACTGGCAGAAGTTTTGGCCTGTCGATAGACCTTGTGGCCCAAAAATAAACCCGCCGGGCGCTTAGGTGGTTTCCGATCTCGTTTCCGATCCGGTTTCCGATCTCGCTTCAGAGCTCGTTTCCGATTTTGCCTTGACGGGCTCGACGATATGCCTCAGATGCAGCCTCCGTAGTTGTAAGTCCTAGTTGGGACGTCATTTAAGTCGGCTTTATCAATTTCGGCCACGGCCCTGACCATGGCTCCGTCGCCTAAGTACCAACGAATGGGGAAGCAGTAGAACCTAAATCTTTTCCCGGAAACCTTATCGAGATCGCCGCCTAAGTTTTCAACTCCGACTATGCCGTGGCCCAGCATCTGCTTGTGGCAGGGCTCCCAGGTTCCCCAACAGCCAATGGCCTCTAAGTCGCCAAATTTGGCGTCATAGGCGGCTTGGCCGTGGATCTTGATGTAAAGCTCTTTGTCAAATTCGGCGTAAGCTTCCTCGCCAAATCTTTCAATGTATTCCTCTGTTACCGGCCTTCCTGAGGCCCCTAAGAGGTTTAAGCGGGTCATGCCGTTATTACCGATAGCCGTGTGAAGCGGATGATCTAAGGCCTGCATGTCCATAGCTACGCATTTTAGTTTGTTTTTAACGAACCATTTGCCGGCCTCAACTCCGGTTCCGCAGGAATAGTGGTAGTATTCTTTAGAATCATCAAATTTTCGGTGCATGCCGGTATTGAGGCACAGCACCATGTTTTCCAGTTCGGCGGGTTTAATCTTGGCCTTTTCGCAGGCGGCCTCAAGGTGCTTGGCTACTATTAGGCCCCAAGGCTCAATTTCGATCTCCAAACAGACCGCGTCCCCGGTATAGGCGTCCACCGGCATCTCGTGGGTATAGCGGGCTCTTTTTCCATCGAATTCCGTTTCCATGACATGGCGGGGAGCGTCGCAATGCGTCCCGGTGTGTTGAACGCAGTCAATGCGCTGAGTTAACACGCCTCCTTTGGCCATACTGTGCATATTGTCGATGACGGGTTTGGCGAAATAAGGCCACCGGGGGATATCAGCGCTAAAAGGATGCGTTAGATCGACAAAGACTTTCTCGCTCATAAAAAATTCTCCGTGCTTAGTTAGTAAATTGAGCCCCAAGACCTGGTAGGCTCCCTATATTTTTTGGCCGATGGTTAGTTCTATGCGGCCCGAAGTTGTCAATTGCCCCAATAACCGCCAGTGGCGTCGTAGTTGCCGGCGGTCAAAAAATCGGAAGCTTTTGAAGCTAAAAAACTAAAAAGACCAACAAAATCCTCAACCTCGCCCAAGCGACCAATGGGCAACCTTTTGAGGAAGTTTTGGTAAACGGCTGACTCTTTATCAAACATCCATTCCGTCAAATCGGATCTAAAGACAGTTGGGTTTACGGAGTTAACGGTTATGCCGTGAGGGGCCAGATCGCTAGCCATTGATTGGACCATCAGATCGCAGCCGCCTTTGGAAGCGCAGTAACCGGTATAACCCTTCATGCCCATTTTGCTTCTGGCCGATGAGGTGATGATAATTTTGCCGCCGGATTTTTGCTTGACCATTTGGCTAGCCGATAATTTTGAGATTACGTAGACGCTTTTAAGATCGGCGTCCATGATTGTCTGCCACTCTTCAACGCTTTGCTCCAAAATATCTTTAGGTTTATTGTAGCCGTGGCAGACGGCTAAGATGTCGAGGCGGCCTAATTTACTGGCCGCATACTCGATAATTTTTGAGGCGTCAGATTCTATAGCCGGATCGCCTGAGATAATTTCGCACCCAAGACTATCTAAAGCGAACTCGGCTTTGATTTCCTGAAGTTTTCCTAAATTGCGGCCGGTCAAGACGACCTTGGCCCCCTGATAGGCGAAGGCCTTGGCCACCGCCCCGCCCAAAGCTCCGGTGGCCCCGGTTACCAAAGCCACTTTGTCTTTGAGGCTGAACATCTGCTCAACAAATGATTTTTCGACTTTGATCATTTTATGTTTCCTCTGTCTGTTTTCTCACTACGTTTCGGGCTACTTTTTGAGCTGCTTTACAAGCTACTTTACACGCTACGTTATAAGCTACTTTTCGAGCTACGTTTCGAGCTACTCTTCGAGCTAAGTTTCGCGCTACTTTTCGCACTAGTTTGTTTGGTTATAGATTCTATTTCTTGTCCGGATAGCTGATGGAAACCAATAGCGTGCAAGGGAAGTTGGATTGGTTGATCATAGAGCGTCCCTCGAAAGGCGCCAAATACAATGAATCGCCCTCTTTGACCGTAACCACTTGATCCTTGGTCTTAACGGTCATCTCGCCTCGAAGGACGTAATACACCTTTTCGGTCGGAGAATTTTCATAATCCCATTCAGCCCCGCCGCCGGGCAGAAAATGGGTCATACCCACCCAAAATTTGGTTAAGCCGGATTCTTCGGCCCCTTGAACCCTCAGGGAGATGGCCCCGAAATGGACCGGCGGCTCGTAGGGCTTGACCTCGGAAATGCTTCTGACTAACATCTTAAGGACTCCTAGTTGAAATAAAAAATTGTTAACATCCAAGTTTCCAAGGCGAGGTAAGCTGTCAAAATCGTAAACCCCGGGTCTTGGATTATTATGGTTCTAGCGAACGGTGGCGCCTGTAATTTTTGAGAGAAAACTTTTGAAAAAACTTTTTGAAAAACCTTTTTGCAATATTAGTGCCAGGCCCATAACCCTTCAGCCAGAAGGCATTAGGCTCAGGCTCGAAGATAGTATGATGCGGCTAGATTGCGGTATGCTGCGGCTAGCTTAAGGCCTAGCCAAGCCAAAACAGCCTGGCCAAAAATGGCCTGGCCAATAAGAGCGGGGCCAAAAATGGCCAGGCCAAAGATTGTCAGGCTAATAACCGCCAGGCCAAAAACAGCCCCAAGCTCCGGCTACCTTAAAAGACGAATGCGAGTTTTTGTGGATTATAATGCCGCCATTGGGGACAAGCTACGGCCAAGGCCCATGGCGATGCTCGGGCCCAAGAAAGGCCCTCAACTATCAGTCAAAAATTGCTCTGGCCAAAATTGCTCTGGCCCAAAAACGCTCTGTCATAAAACGCTCTGTCATAAAATGATCTGTCCGAAACTGAGACACTAGCTACAACCTAAGGCGAAATAGCTGTCAAAATCTCGAACACTTTTGATAATCGATCTGGTTTCGGAGCCTACATCAGCTAGACAAGCTATCTAGACATGTTGGCCTGCCAAATCAGCTAGTCAGACATGTTAACTAGACAAGCTAGCCAGACAAATCAGCTAGCAATTTAAGTCACGCTGTCAGACTGACTTAAACCAATTGCCCTGGCCGCGTAGGCTAATGGGTCCAGTGGCTCCAGTAGGTCCAGTAGGTCCAGTGGCTCCAATGGGCCCAGTGGGTCCACTGGGCCGCGTGGTATGAATATTGCAATATTTTTGACGCATACCGCCCAATCGGCTTAACGAAAAGCCAGCCATCATGCTAGAGCGGGTAACAACGTAGCGCCCCGTTCTTCTACCCGCTCTAGCTCATTACCATGGCCTGTATTGACAAATCAGGCGACGATGCTCGATGGAGACAATATGTTTGATCCTTTAAAATCTTTCATGGGTTCAATTGCCGCCCCGGTATTAAGCCCCATGATAGCCTTAAAAAATATGACGGCCTCGATCAAGGCTAAATCCGCCCTCTTTAGCCTGTCTTATATTTTTAGGCTTACGGCCAAGAGATTTCCGCCATATCGTGAGATTCTATCGGCCATGGATTTTACCGTCCAATTGAGAATTCGAGACAATTCTTTTGGGCGCTGGTATAAATTTGATAAGGGTAATGTTCTTACCGGAACGCAGTTGGATCCTAATGCCGATGTGGATATGGTTTTTGTTTCTCCGCTTGATATGGCCAATACCCTTGATCCGTTTCGCGATCGCTTAACGGTAGTTTCTTCTTTAAAAACCCTGCGCGCCCAGGCCGTTGGCCAGGAAAAGTATATCGTACAGTTTGTAAAAATTCTTAACGGGGCCATGGATAGTTGGGTTTCTTTTGGCCTCAAAATGCCTGATGGGACGACGAGATTTTGTAACAATACCAACGGCGGCCCGGTATTCGTTTACGTTAAAGATGACCGCATCATTCGCATCACCCCCATTGATTTAGCCGATGACGATCCCGACCCTTGGACCATAGAAGCTAGGGGCAAGAAGTTTACGGCCCCCAAAAAGACCTCGGTTAGCCCTTTTACCGCCTGCATTAAATCTACTATCTATTCAGACGACCGTTTGCTCTATCCCATGAAGCGGGTAGATTTTGATCCTAACGGCGAGAGAAATCCTCAAAACCGGGGCACTTCCGGCTATGAACGGATTTCTTGGGATGAAGCGGTCGATATCGTGGCCGGCGAGATATTGAGGGTTAAAAAGGAGCACGGCCCTGGGGCCATCTTAAACGGCTCGGGCTCTCACCACCTTTGGGGTAACTTAGGTTACTGGCTGTCAGCTCGCCGCCGCTTCTTTAACCTCATAGGCACTTCTTACATCGACCACAACCCCGATAGTTGGGAGGGCTGGTATTGGGGGGCTGTCCACCATTGGGGGAAAACCATGCGGCTCGGGGGAACCGATCAGTTTTCAACCGTTGAAGATCTTCTTAAACACGCTGAGATGGTCGTCTTTTGGTCAAGCGACCCGGAAACCACCAGCGGCGTTTACGGAGCCCAGGAGGCCACCATAAGGCGCTTGTGGGCCAAGGAGCTGGGGATCGAGTTTGTGCACATCGATCCATTTTACAATCACACCGCCGCTATGCTCGGCGGCAAATGGTTCGCCCCCCGACCTGGCACCGAAGCCGCCCTGGCCCACGCCATAGCTTACGTTTGGATCACCGAAGACTTATACGATAAAGATTTTGTCGCCAATAGAACCGTTGGCTTTGATGAATGGAAGGCCTATATCTTAGGCGATGTTGACGGCGTTCCCAAGACGCCGGAATGGCAGGAACTTGAAACGGGTCTGCCGGCCAGAGAGATCCGGGCCCTGGCCCGAAAGTGGGGTAAAAGCCGCACTTACCTAGGGGCCGGCGGCGTACAAGGATTCGGGTCGGCCTGCCGCGCCGCTACCGGCGTAGAATGGGCCAGATCCATGGTTTACCTGATAGCCATGCAGGGCATCGGTAAACCTGGCGTCAACATGGGTAACCTCCAACAAGGCGCGCCCATTGATAGCCGGTTTTTCTTCCCTGGCTATGCCGAAGGCGGACTTTCAGGCGATCTAGCTGGTACGGCCTTAGCTGTCAACATGTACCAACGCATGCCCCAAGTTTTAACTATGAATACCGTCTCTCAGTCGGTGCCTAGGCTTCAGATTCCCGAAGCCATCTTAAACGGCGAGGCCTTAGGCTGGACCAACGACTCGGCTACCATTGAGAGCCAATTTCGGCCAAAGCCTTATCCGTCTCCGGGGTACTCGAAGATCAAGCTCTATTATAAATATGGCGGATCCCACTTCGGCACCATGACGGAGACCAACCGTTACGCCCGAATGTACAGAAGTAGTGAGCTAGAATTTGTGGTTAACCAATCGATTTGGTTTGAAGGGGAAGCCAAATTTGCCGACGTAATTCTTCCGGCCTGTACTAATTTTGAGAGATTTGATATTGGCGAATTTGCCAACTGCGGAGGGTACATTGGCTTTGCTCACAGTCAAGTCAATAACCGCGTCATCGCCATGCAGCACAAGTGCATAGAGCCTTTAGGGGAATCAAAAAGCGACATTGAAATTTTTACCTTGATAGCTGAAAAGCTAAACCTCGGGGCCTATTTTTCCGAATCATCATCGGAACTCGATTGGTGCCGACGTTTATTTGAGGCTACCGACATGACCAGGCACATATCCTGGAACAAGTTTTTGAAAAAAGGCTATTTCGTTGTCCCGCCCCCTAAACCCCAAGATAGAGATCCGGTTTCCTGGCGCTGGTATTACGAGGGCCGAAAAAATGATCTGCCGGAAAACGATCCCCTCCCTTCCGATGAGAGCGGGGGCTTTAAAACCGGCCTTCAAACTCAGAGCGGCAAAATTGAATTTGTAAGTTCTTCTCTCAGCCGTTTTGATCCAAACGATCCCGAGCGGCCTGTCATGAGCCGCTACATCCCCTCTTGGGAAGGTCACCATAGTGAGCTCTACCAAAAGTATCCCCTGCAGCTAATCACCCCGCATAACCGTTACAGCTTTCATACCATGGCTGACGGAAAGGACAGTCATACTTGCGACATTACTGAACACCGCGTCCGCGTAGGCGATTGGTATTATTGGATAGCCAGATTAAATCCGGCTGACGCCTTAAAAAGGGGTATTAAGGACGGGCAATTAGTTGAGCTCTATAACGATCGCGGATCGGTTATCTGCGTAGCCCATTTGACTCAAAGGGTTCCCGAAGGAACAGCGCATTCCTACGAGTCATCGGCCATCTACGATCCCATTGGGACGCCAGGCGAAAGTCCAGACCGAGGCGGCTGCGTTAACATCTTGACCCCATCGAGACCCATCATAAAACGGAGCCACTCCATTGCCTGTAATTCCTGCTTGATAGAGATTCGCCTTTGGAACTCGGAGGCCGCCAATGACTAAATGGAATCTAGTAATCGACGTTGAGCGCTGCACCAATTGCCACAACTGCTTTTTAACCATTAAAGATGAATACTGTGATAATGAGTTCGCAGGCTATAGCCTTCCGCAGCCCCGTCATGGCCACCGCTGGCTCGACATCAATAAGCGCGAGAGGGGCTCTGGATCTCTTATGGACGTGGCTTATTTACCCGTCACCTGCAATCAATGCGACAACGCTCCCTGCGTAGCCAAAAGCGATGGGGCGGTCAAAAAGCGCCAAGACGGCATCGTCATTATCGATCTTAACCTCTCAAAAGGCCGAAAAGATATCGTCGATATGTGTCCATATGGTCACATATGGTGGAACGAAGAACTTCAGACGCCTCAGAAATGGTCCTTCGACGTTCATCTTCTGGACAATGGCTGGAAGTCTCCTAGGCCCGTAAGTTCCTGCGGATCTTTTGCCTTTAAGGCCTTTAAATTAAATGATGAGGAAATGGCAAAGAAAGCTGAAATTGAGGAGCTTGAGGTTTTAAGGCCGGAACTAAATACCAAACCTAGAATCTGGTACAAAAATCTCTACCGCTTCACCCGCGAGCACATAGCCGGATCAGTTGCTTATCACTTGCCAGACGGTCGGGAAGAATGCCTCGAGGGCGCCGAAGTTAAGTTACTAAAGGGTAATGACGTTATAGCCACTTTACTGACTAACTATTTCGGGGACTATAAATTCGATAATCTCCCTACTCGTTCAGGGGCTTACGGCCTTGAGATAAAGTATGGCCATAAAACACTTACGGAAACTATCGAGCTTGACCAGAGCGTAAACATCGGCGTAAGGTTCTTAGACTGACGATGCATTAACCTTAGCGTTTATATCGTCTTAGGGTTCTTAGACTGACAATATTATTTTATTCTATGCGCAGGATTATTGCCCCCGGGGTCGCCCGGGGGTTTTTTTGAGGTCTATAATTTTCGCATCTAAATAATCGGCACAGTATGTCCCTTGTAAAGATCATTGATACCGTCATTT
>JAITLH010000002.1 GCA_031277995.1 Deltaproteobacteria bacterium | reverse complement strand
AGGCCTTTTCGCCAAAGATGGCCCTAAGGAGTTTTTCCTCGGGCGTTAACTGCGTTTCCCCTTTGGGGGTAATGCGGCCCACCAAGATGTTGCCGGTCCTGACGTCCGCCCCGATGCGGACGATCCCGGCCTCGTCAAGGTTAGCCAAAGACTCTTCGCCGATATTGGGGATGTCGCGGGTTATCTCCTCGGGGCCAAGCTTGGTGTCCCTCGCGACCGTGTCGTAGACCTCGATATGGACGGAGGTAAAAACGTCTTCCTTAACCAGCCTTTCGGAGACCAAAATGGAATCCTCAAAGTTGTAGCCGCCCCAGGGCATGAAAGCCACCATGACGTTTCGGCCCAGGGCCAGTTCGCCCAATTCCGTGGCCGGGCCGTCGGCGATGACCTGGCCTTTTTTGACCTCGTCCCCGGGTTTGACGATGGGCCTTTGGTTAAAGCAAGTGCTCTGGTTGGACCTTTGGAACTTATTAAGCTTATAGATCTTAATCCAGTCCCCGTTGTCGCTGGCCTCCTGGCTGGTGTAGCGCATGACGATGCGCCCGGCGTCGGCGTCCTCGACCACCCCGTCGTACTGGGCCAAGATGGTAACGCCGCTATCGCGAGCCACGACGTCCTCGATACCCGTTCCGACCAAGGGGGCGTCGGTTTTAAGTAGCGGCACGGCCTGGCGCTGCATGTTTGAGCCCATGAGCGCCCTATTGGCGTCGTCGTGTTCCAAGAAAGGCACCAAGGAAGCCGCGACCGAAACCAACTGGTTGGGGGAGACGTCCATGAGCTTAACTTCCTCGGGGGGATTTAAGACGAATTCGCCGTTGACGTGGCAGGGGACGCTTTGCTGCAAAAGTTTGCCCTTGGCGTCAAGCTCGACGTTGGCTTGGGCCACCGGCAAATCGGCCTCGTCCAAAGCGGTCAGGTAATTGACCTCATCGGTGGCGTGGCCTTTTTCTACTTTCCTATACGGGGTTTCGATAAACCCGTACTCGTTAACCCGGGCGTAGGTCGATAGCGACACGATTAGGCCGATATTGGGCCCCTCGGGCGTCTCTATGGGGCAGATGCGGCCATAGTGGGTGGGATGGACGTCCCTAACCTCAAATCCGGCCCGCTCCCTAGTAAGTCCCCCCGGTCCCAAGGCCGAAAGGCGCCTTTTGTGGGTGATTTCCGAGAGGGGGTTATTTTGGTCCATGAATTGGCTAAGCTGGCTGGTCCCAAAAAACTCCTTGACCACGGCCGAAACCGGCTTGGAGTTAATGAGATCGTGGGGCATCATGGTCTCGACTTCCTGAAGGCTCATGCGCTCCTTGATGGCCCGCTCCATCCTAACCAAACCGACCCGGTATTGGTTTTCGAGTAGTTCCCCCACGGCCCTGACCCGGCGGTTCCCCAGGTGATCGATATCGTCGACCGTGCCGTCGGAATCCTTAAGCCTTACGAGTTCTTTCACCGCGGCCAGGATATCGATGGGCCTTAGGATATTGACGTTATTGTCGGCGGCCTGGTCGGGGTTTTTGTCAAAAAGCCTCAAATTTAGCTTTAAACGGCCCACCGGGGAAAGGTCATAGTGCTCCGGGTTAAAAAAGAGGTTATCGAAAAAAACCTTGGCCACCTCGAGCGTCGGCGGGGTGGAGGGGCGGTTTTTCCGATAGAGATCCATGATGGCGTCGTTTTGGGCTTCCAATTTATCGTCGGCCAAGGTGTCCCTAAAAGACGAGGAGACGTTGATCTTGTCGATAAAAAGGAGGGGCACTTCCTTGATGCCTTGGGCGATGAGTTTTTCGTATACTTCCTGGGTAAACTCTTTGTTGATGGGCAAAAGGACTTCGCCGGTCTCGGGATCGTAGACGTCGCAGGCCGAATAGCGGCCGTAGAATTCCTCGATGTTGCAGGCGATCTCGTTTATGCCCAGTTCCTCAAGCTTTCTGGTGGAGCCGGGGGTGAACTTTTTGCCCTTTTTTAAAATGATCTTGTTGGTCCGGGGATCGAAGATATCCTCGTAAGCCTTGTGGCCGATGAGTAATTTGGCCGGGACGTCCCTGGTGACCCCGCCGTTTTCCTTAAAGCGCAAAATGTCCCGATCGTAAAAGTAATCCAAAAGCTCCTGGGAACCGTAACCCAGGGCCTTCAAAAGGATGGTCACGGGAAACTTACGGCGCCTATCGATCCGGGCGTAGATAACGTCTTTGGGATCCAATTCCAAATCGAGCCAGGACCCCCGCATGGGGATAATCCTTGAGGAATAGAGGATCTTGCCGGAGGAGTGGGTTTTCCCGCGGTCGTGATCGAAAAAGATCCCCGGGCTCCTATGGAGCTGCGAGACGATGACCCGCTCGGAGCCATTTACGATGAAAGTCCCCTGGGTGGTCATGAGCGGGAGGTTTCCAAAGTAGATCTCCTGCTGCTTAATGTCCCTTATGGACTTGGCCCCGGTTTCCTTGTCCTGGTCGTAGATCTCCAAGGCCACGGTGATCTTTAAGGGCGCCTCATAGGTCATGCCCTTGGCCATGCACTCGTCCACGTCATACTTGACCTCGTCAAAGGCGTAGGACAAAAACTTCAGGTTCGAGAGGCCCGCGAAATCCTGTATGGGAAAAACGCTCTTGAAAACGGCCTGGAGCCCAAAGTCGCCGCGCTTTTCCGGGGCCGTGTCCTTTTGGAGGAAACGCTCATAGGAGTAACGCTGCATCTCGATGAGATTGGGCATCTGGGTAACCAGCTCGGTTTTACCGAAGTTTTTGCGCATGCGAAGTTGAACTGCGGGTGAAGACATCTGACCTCCTTGTCCGGATCCCCCAATCGGGGACCTAACAGGCCCGGCCCGTCCCTACCGCCCCGGGCCCCCAAAAAAAGGGCCCCGGCTTACGGGACTGGCCAAATTTTCCAAAGACGCTTAAGGACGCCATCCCCATGGAAGCGCCCAAAATAAGTCCGTTCCGGCCAAGCGGAAACAAAGCCCCCGTCTAAGGGGCGTATATAATCTGTGCTTTAAAGAACAACCGGCTATGAATCTGTCAACCAACGGGGGTCGCAGCCACAAAGCTAAGATTGGCGGCCCTGGTGAGGGTGATCCTTCGGCGACTAGACCACCCGGCCGCCGATGGTGTGAAGGAGGCTTTTGGGCCCGTTCATAAGTAAAGCCCAAAGCCCAGGTGATTTTGTCCCCGGGGACCAAACGCTAAAAAACGGTCGCCCCCGGGGGAAAAAGATTGGTTACTTGATCTCGACCGAGGCGCCCACGGCCTCAAGCTGCTTTTTGAGCTTTTCGGCCTCGTCCTTACTGACGCCCTCTTTCACGGTAAGGGGCGGGTTATCGACCGCCTCCTTGGCGTCTTTAAGGCCAAGGGCGGTAATGGTCCTGACCTCTTTGTAGACGGAGACCTTCTGGGCCCCGGCCGCGGTCAAGATGACGCTAAACTCGGTTTGCTCCTCAACCGGGGCGGCCGCCTCGGCGGACACTCCAACGGCGGCGGCGACAACGGGAGCCGCGGCGCTGACGCCAAAGGTCTCCTCGATGTCCTTAATGAGTTCGCTTAACTCGATGACGGTCATGTTTTTCAAAAATTCGATTACTTCGGCCTTAGTGGTCATGGTTTCGTTATCCTTGTCAGGCGCGGTTACCCGGCCAATTGATGATTTGTTTTAAGCCATCCGAGCGCCCCGGGGGGGGCGGGGGCTTTTGGCCCAAAAAACTTAGGCGAAAAAAAAGCTTAACTCTCGGCTTTTTGATCCCTTACGGCGGCAAGGGCGTACAAAAGCTTTTGCGGCACGGCCGCGAAGACCCGGGCCAGCTTGGTAGGCACGGCCTGCAACGATCCCAAAAAGCTTGAGAGCAAAACTTCCCTGGAAGGCAAAGCGGCCAGGGCTTGGATCTGATCCTTGGTTAGGGCCCTATCGCCCAGGATTCCGCCCTTAATGACGAACTTATTGTTCTCCTTGGCGAATTCCTGAAGGGCCTTGGCCAGGGCGGCCGGGTCACCTTTGGTGAAAGAAAAGCCGTTGTTTCCGACCAATAGCGAGTCCAGTTTCGCGACCGGGTGCCCGACGCTGGCTAACTTAACCAGGGTGTTTTTGACCACCCGGTATTGGCCGCCGTTTTGGCGAATCTTGTTTCTTAAAACGGCCATGGTGGCCACGCTAAGAGACTTGAAGTCGGTCACGAAGACGGCTTTGGACGTGGCGAAATCTTCTTTCAAAAGACTGACCACGGCTTCTTTTTTGGTTTTATCCACCTAATCATCCTCCTTTCTTAGGCTTTATTTAAAACGCCCCAAAAAAAGGCGTTTATTTTTCGGCCCAAGCAAGGTGGCTACGTAACCACGACCTCGACCGGGGGAATAACTTCCTTTATGCTTAAAAAAATTAACTTTAGTCTCTTTTTATGACTAATTTAACCTTAAATAAGCGACCGGTTGTCTTTGGTCCGAAAATTCGTTTAGCCCGTGACAAAGCCGCGGGCTAATTAAACATAAGTTTAACCTAAAGTTAGGTTAATTAGATTTTTATTTAATTTGGTTTAACCAAACGATTAAACCAAATAAGATTTTAAGTCTTTAACCAGTAAAGGATCGATCTTAATCCCCGGTCCCATGGTCGTCGACATGGCCACGCCCTTAATGTAGGCGCCTTTGGAGGTGGTGGGCTTTAGCCGCTGCACCTGGTCCAAAAAGGCCGAAACGTTGGCCAGTATCTTGTCCTTACTAAAGGAGACCTTACCCATGGGGGCGTGGACGATGCCGTTTTTCTCGACCCTAAAATCGATCTTCCCGGCCTTAAGTTCCTTTACGGCCGTCCCCACGTCAAAGGTGACGGTGCCCAGTTTGGCGTTGGGCATTAGGCCCCTAGGTCCCAAAAGTTTCCCCAATCGCCCCACCAGACCCATCATGTCGGGCGTGGCCACGCTTTTGTCGAATTCCAAAAACCCGCCCTGGACTTTTTCCACCAGATCCTCGGCCCCAACCACGTCGGCCCCGGCCTCCATGGCTTCCCTTTCCTTTTCGCCTTTCGCGAAAACGGCCACCCTTACGGTCCTCCCGGTCCCGGCCGGCAAGGCCACGGTGCCCCTAACCATCTGATCGGCGTGGCGGGGATCGACCCCCAAACGCACGGCAATCTCGACCGTCTCGTCAAACTTGGCCTTGGGCGTACTCAAAAGGGCGTCGACGGCTTCCTCGAAGGTATATTTTTTTAGGCGATCAATGGCTTCCAAGGCCGAGCGATGTTTCTTACTGGCGGTCATAAAAAATCCATCCATTCCCCCGCCTTTTTCCTAAGGCTGGGGAGACTAAAGCCCCCATCCGGCCAAGCCCGGACGCGGCCAAAAACCCTTACTAACTAACCACTTCCAGGCCCATGCTCCGGGCCGTTCCGGCGATGATCTTCTTGGCCGCTTCCAAATCGTTGGCGTTAAGATCTTCCATCTTCTGCTTGGCCACTTCCTCGAGCTGGTCCTGGGTAATCTGGCCAACCTTGGTCCGGCCCGGGGTATTGGAGCCGCTCGTTAGTTTGGCCACCTGCTTTAACAAAACCGCGGCCGGCGGGGTCTTGGTAATGAAGGTAAAGGTCCGGTCGGAATAAACGGTCACGACCACGGGGATGATGGTCCCGATCTTGTCTTGCGTTTTGGCGTTATAGGCCTTGGTGAACTCGCCCAAATTAAGCCCGTGCTGACCAAGGGCCGGTCCCACCGGCGGTCCCGGCACGGCCTGCCCGGCCGGCAGCTGCAATTTAACCTGGGCCACGACTTTCTTTGCCATTTTTTTTCGCGTCTCCCTAAACTAAAGCCAAACGGCGTTTGGCCAACAAAAAACCGGCTTATTAACGCCCGGGGCCAACCTAGCCCCAAAAACCTAAGGTAACCTTTGGCTACCGTGAACCTCAAATTATCCCACGAATTTCGATTTATGTCAAGCGAAAATTTTTTCCGCGACCCCCGGGGCCGGGAAAAAAATTTCAAAGCGGAGAACGTTCGATTGAAAATTCAACCAATCGCTTTAACCCCACAACCAAGGCCCAAAACCTTCGCGCCCCTCCCCAGAGCCCGGCGCCCCCGGACCAAAATCCGCGCCAAACCAAGTCGGTTGGCCAGCTTAACCACTCAAAGACTCAAGAAATTCTCTAATATCGCTAAACCACTGATAAAAAAGCCCACTTAACCCTACCTGGATTAACATGGGTTCCATCAAATTGGATATGATAGCACAAAAAAGCGCCCTTTGTCAAAAAAAAATTTAAAAAATTTTTTTGCCCCCAAGTCCCAGGCCCAGGCTTTGGCCTTGGGCGGATTTGCCCGGCTTTGGCCTTAACTGGTCTTGTCGGCCTGGATGAAATCGAGCTCCACCGGGGTGGGGCGGCCAAAGATGCTGATAAGCACCCTGAGCTTACCTTTGTCTTCGTTGACTTCCTCGACCACGCCCGTAAAGTTAGTGAAGGGCCCCTCGACGACCTTGACTTCGTCGCCTTCCTCAAAGTGAAATTTGTGCTTGGGCTTTTTGGTCCCCTCTTCCATTTGGGCCAGGACGTTTAAGGCCTCTTCGTCGGTTATCGGCACGGGTTCGTTTTTGTCGCCCAGAAAGCCGGTCACCTTGGGGGTTTCTTTGATGATGTGCCAGGTTTGTTCCGTCAATTCCATGCGGACGAAAACATAGCCCGGGAAAAGTTTTCTCGTCGAGGTTCTCCGGCCGCCCTGCTTGGACATCTCCATGACGTTTTCCATGGGCAGAACCACGTCGGTAATCTGATCTTCCAGATTGAGCTTTTTTACGCTCTCTTCCAGGGCCTGCTTGACCCGGTTCTCATAGCCGGAGAACGTATGTACCACGTACCATCTTAGGGCCACTTTTAAAATCTCGCTACGGGAAACCCCGGAAAAAATTCCAGCCGGAAGGCACGGTCGCCTAGGCCAAAATCCGGCTCGAAAAAAAACCTTACAAACTTCCCGCCCCTTCTTTTTTGGCCTAAAAAAGGGCCCGGGCAAGCCACGGACAACCCCCAATCCCTACAACTTGAGCTTTACCACGATCTTAAGCAAAAGCTCCCTTAACCCGTCCACCACGGCCAAATTGATGATGTTATCCACGATAAACAAATAAAGGGCCGCTATGGCCACCAAAGCCAAAAGGACCCCGGTCGAATGGATGGTTTCCTTGCGGGTGGGCCAGGTAACCCTGGTTAGCTCCCTACGGGCGTCCTTTAAAAAGGCGATCAAACGCTTAATCCCGGTGGGGGGCTTAATCTCCTGCGATTCCCTTTTGGGCTTGGGCTTTGGCGCCGGGACGGCCGGCTTTTTGGCCAGCGCCCCGCCCACCTGATCGCTTGAGGGCTTGTTTTTTCGATGCTTAGTCATGTGCTTTATCCAAAAGGTGGTGTCTGGTTTAACGGCGGGGCCAAGCCCCGACTAAGGTTCCCATGGGGACCTAGCCCAAGGGTCAGTCCCTAAGGTTAGTCCCTAGGGTCAGTCCCTAGGGGGGGCCTTTCGCGCCCAATTTCCCAAGCGGGATAAGGGCTTATTTTTGGGCCTTTTGGATAGACTCCAAAGGACGCAAAAGCCCCGAACCGGGGCTAGCCTACTTAACCATTATACCATTAATCGCTCGCGAGGCCTTTGGAGCGCCAGGCCTCTGGCAGGCCAGGAGGGGCTCGAACCCCCAACCCCCGGTTTTGGAAACCGGTGCTCTCCCAATTGAGCTACTGGCCTACGCTCTAAATGGTAAACCCAAAAAACTTTGGGTTTACTTGACCTCGCGGTGAACCGTGTGACGGCGATCAAAGGGGCAGTACTTTTTGATCTCCAGGCGACCCGGGGTCCGCCTCTTGTTTTTGGTGGTCGAATAGTTTTTGTTTTTGCATTCGGTGCACTGAAGCTGAATGATGTCCCTGGGCATGGTCAATCCTTCCCGTTTATTCTAAACCCCGGCCTTACGGCCAAAGCCTTTAAGGCCAGGGTTATCGAGTCAAAAAAGTAAACCTGGTCCGAAATTAACGAGCGTTACTCGATAATCTCGGAGATGACCCCGGCGCCCACGGTCCGGCCGCCTTCGCGGATGGCGAAGCGCAGTTCCTTTTCCATGGCGATGGGCATGATAAGGTTAATGGTGAAGGTGAC
>JAITLH010000440.1 GCA_031277995.1 Deltaproteobacteria bacterium | reverse complement strand
CCGGTTGTTTAAGGACTATCGAGCCCGGGGAGGCCTCGGTAGCTGGGCTTTTAAGGACTATCGAATCCGGGGAGGCCTCAGGAGCTAGGATTTTAAGGATTATTGAACCCGGGGAGCTTACTGGTTCCGGTTTTTTAAGGACTATCGAGTCCGGGGAGGCCTCGGGCGCTGGGCTTTTAAGGACTATCGAATCCGGGGTGGCCTCGGTAGCTGGGCTTTTAAGGACTATCGAATCCGGGGTGGCCTCAGGTCGCGACGGCGATTCCAGGGTTATGGAGTCCGGGGGATCCTCGGGAAAGGCTTCATCAAGGTGCGTGGGATCTGGGGATTGGGGAACGCTTATGGGAGTTAGGGTTTTGACTTCCGGGGATTTATCCGCGGCCGGCCGTGGATAGGCCAAGGGCGGGGTTTGCGGTTTGGAGGGTTGTTCGTGGTCATCCTTTGAAAGGGAGATGGAATCCGGAGTATTTTGGTCATGGGACTTTTCTTCTTCGGACATGGATCCTCCAAAGTCTATTTTTTTACGCTTTGATTTATTTTTTTTATTTAAAAAGGGTGAAAAAGCTAGGTAGTTACTTGGGATTGTTTTGTCATGGTTGAAAAAAATTAAAAAAAAGATTGAAAATAGTCGGATTTTAGGGGCTTACTTTTTCGAGGCCTTATCCCTGGCGGAGAAGACCGAGGCGCAAGTGATGGGCATGCGCCAGCCGACGCCGAAGGCTTGGTTGGAGACCTTTAGGACCGGGGCGGCTTGGCGCCTTTTGTATTCGCCCAGGCGGACTAGGTTCGCGACCTTCCTGACCACGGCCACGTCTATGCCGCGTTTTTCCAAGGTGCCTGGGCCTTCTCGATCTTCCAAGAGAAATTTTAGGATCTCGTCTAGTTCTTCGTAAGGCGGCAAGCTGTCCTGGTCGGTTTGGTTGGGCTTAAGCTCGGCCGAGGGCGGTTTGGAGATGGTGTTTTCGGGGATGACGACGCGGCCCTTGGTCTGGTTTATCCACTTGGCCAGCCTAAAAACTTCCGTTTTGTAGAGATCCCCGATGACGGCCAGGGCCCCGCACATGTCCCCGTAGATGGTGCAATAGCCCACGGCTATCTCGGACTTGTTGCCGGTGGTTAAAAGCAAGCTGCCAAACTTATTGGCCACGGCCATAAGTAATACGCCGCGGATGCGGGCCTGGATGTTTTCCTCGGTGGTGTCTTCCCTAAGGCCTTTGAAAGTTTCGGCCAGGATGTCGGAAAAGGCGAACATGGCTTTTTGGATCGACAAAACCCGAACCTTGGGGATGCCCAGATTGCGGCAAAGTTCTTGGGCGTCATCCAAGCTGTGTTGGCTTGAATAGGGCGAGGGCATGAGTATGCCGGTGACGTTTTCCGGGCCCACGGCCTCGACGGCTATGGCCGCGGTGAGGGCGCTGTCTATACCCCCGGAAAGGCCCAGGACAATGGTTTTGAGGTCATTTTTTCGGCAATAGTCAAAGACCCCCAAAGTTAAGGCCTTGTATATCTCTTGGTCGGGATTAAGGTTTTGGCCCGGAGGGCTTTGCTTTAATAAGTCCAGGCATTTGGGATAGAAATTTTCTTTCTCCTCAAACAAAAGGGCATTCTCGGAATAGGCTATCTTGGACTTTTCCTCAACGTTCTGGACTTCGACCGGGCCGCGGCCGAGATCGCACAAGACCAAATCCTCCCTAAAAGCCCCGCCCCTATTGAGTAACCGGCCGGTGGGATCGGTATGGAAGCTTCGGCCGTCAAAGATAAGTTCGTCGTTGGCCCCCACCTGGTTGACGTATAAGGTCTGGACCCTATGGTGCCTGGCTTGGGAGCACATCATGTCTTCCCTAAGGTCTTGTTTTGAGACGGCAAAGGGCGAAGCGGAGATGTTTACCAAAACGTCATAGGGCGGATGGTTGGCCAGGGGATCTTTACTGTAGAGGGGATAAGGCCAATATAGAAAGTCGTTCCAGATGTCTTCGCAAATGGTTAGGGCAAAGCGAAAGCCCAAGCGGGTATAGACCACGGGTTCCTGGCCAGCCTCAAAGTATCTGGCCTCGTCAAAGACGTCGTAGGTCGGAAGGAGCCTTTTGGCGTAACGGGCCGTGATCTTCCCATTCTCCATGACCAAGGCCACGTTTTGGAGCTGGCGACCGTAACGTTTGGGATTAAAGTCAACCGAACCCACGATCAGGGCGATATCCAGATGGGCTATGTTGGCCGCGAGTTCCGAGGCGGCCTCGGTGGCTTCCTTAATGAAAAAATCGTATAACAGTAAGTCCCTGGGCGGGTAGCCGATAATGGCCATCTCCGGGGCGATGGCTAAGCTAGCCCCCAAAGACGCGGCCAGCTTGACCGAATTTTCCAGCTTTTGGCAGTTATGGCTAATGTCGCCGACTTTTGGATTTTGTTGAATGAGAGCGCAGAGCAAGGCTTTATATTTTCTTCCCGCCAAAAAAAGCCCCAAGCGCTTGGCCCTAGGCTTTAAAGGCGAACTTTAAATTGAGTTAAAACGGATAACTTTCCCAAAGGGGCCAAGTTTAACCCTCTGTGCCCTCGCGGGCCCAGGCGACTAAAAAATGGCCACAAATCTCCCTCGGCCGCGCCAAGCTTAAACGCCATCGGCGGGCCATACGCCAATCGGATAGTTTTTCCCATTTTTGGACAAAAAACCGTCCTTAAAGTTGACGCGGTTATTATGTCACAGATCAATGGAAATTTGGGAAAATTTTCGCTCCCGCTTCTTCCCGTAAACCCCAACCCCCAGTCTGGAAAGTATACCCCGCCCAACCCAACTTAGCCCATGTTTTATTTAATTTTTAGACCATGGTCTAAAAATTAACCCAACCAAAGGGGAGTTTTTACATCCCGTTATCATCATAATGTTAAAAACGATCCGACTTAAGGCCTAAAATAAGACCGGAACTTTGGAAAATTTTTTTCTTAAAACCTTGGCCAGGGTTTAAGAAAGATGGCCTTGGCGGCGGGGGGGCAAACGCGGCCCAGGGTAAACGCTGAACGGCGAAAACCGGACTTGGGAAAAACTCGCCTTGGCCTTGGGGGCCTTGCGGTTAACAAACTCATAAACCGAAAACCTCACCCCCCACCTAAAACCGGGCCGCAAACGGTCTAAATCGACCCGTGGAGGCATTCGGTAGAGGGGGTGGCTACCTCCCTAGCGGCCAGAAATTAGCGGGGCTCCCAGGGGCCTTTACGGCCGTTTTTTATCCGGCCGGGTAAGTAAGGGGCGACTTGGAAAGAGCGATTAATCATTTACTAAAAATCTCAAGGGGTTTAGGCGAACTTCAAAATCCCAATACCCGGATAATTACGAAGGCCACGCCTTGGTCACCCTAAAAAACGGCCAAACCATCGAACTTAAACGGCCCCACCTTAAGGGCGGTTCCCGCAAACCCTTAAGTCGCGACGAGATTATCCAAAAATACTTTTCCAATCTCGAGTACGGCGAATTTCCCAAAGACCAAGGCCAAAGGCTCCTAGACTTGGCCCTAAATATCCCCAAACTTAAAGACCTTTCCCCTCTTTTGTCTTTTATTGGCTAAATAAAAAAAATCTCCCGGAAATACTCGCCCCAGGCGCTTATTTCCGGCGCTTGGCGTTTTTGGCCCATCATTTGGCCAAACTTGGTTAGGGCCTTGGTTTGGGGTCTATCGAATCGATTGGCCGTGACCAGTTTAAAGCCTTTCGGGCAAAACCTGGCCGACGAGAATATCCTTTTTACCAAAAACTACCCTACCGCCTTGGCCGTAACCCCAAAGGCCATGGCCTTTACGAGGTACTCGTTTTGGTGACCCTAACAAGCGGCCAAAAAATCGAGAGCCGTAAGCCGAG
>JAITLH010000424.1 GCA_031277995.1 Deltaproteobacteria bacterium | reverse complement strand
TTGATAAAATTTATCCAATATGCCAGGGCTTCTTCGCAATCTCGAAGGTTTTTGACCGTTTTTTGGAAAAGTCGAACTTTCACCACCCTTTATTCCGATTGTTCCGACTACCCCAGCTCGCCTTTGGCCGAGGTTTTTCGGGTGGGTTTTCAGGAATTGAACCGGGCTTACAAGGCCAAACTGGAAGCCCCCGCCGCCCTTGACAACGTCCAAAGGGCCTTGAGGCGATCGGCCACGGCGGAAAGCACCAGGCTTTTTAGGTTTTTGCCGTTTTTGGCCAGTTGCGGCAACGCCACCCCCTTTATCGGCCTTTTTGGCACGGTCTGGGGCATCATGGGTTCCTTTCACGAGATCGGCCTTAAAGGCACGGCTAACCTAGCCAACGTCGCCCCGGGCATCTCGGAGGCCTTGGTGGCCACGGCCGCGGGCTTGGCCACGGCCATTCCGGCGGTCATATTCTTTAACTATTTCAATAGTCGCCTACGGGTCTTGGAAAGCGAGATGAGTAATTTCATGAGCGATTTTTTGAATATCCTGGAACGCGACCTGGCCAAAAAGTCAACCGGCGACCAATCGATGGGAGAATTGTAAAATGGCTTTTGGCTCCAACAACGGCTCCTTCGAAGGCCGCGCCTTGATGAGCGACATTAACGTCACCCCCATGGTTGACGTCATGTTGGTTTTGCTTATCATATTCATGGTGGCCGCTCCCATGATGACCCAGGGCTTGGAAGTGGATTTGCCCAAAGTCGACGCCAACGTCATGAGGACCGACAACGCCATGGTCATCATTACCGTTGACGCCCAAGGGCAGGTACTCCTAGATGGCACCCGCTTGCCCAACATCGATAACCTGGACGCCCAGATTAGGCAAGTCATGCGGACCAAGGGCACGGAAAGGCTTTTCCTAAAGGCCGACCAAAGCGTCCCCTACGGCCGGGTGGCCGGGATCATGGGCGCCTTACGGCAAGCGGGCATCGTCAACGTCGGCTTGGTAACCGACCCGGCCGAGCGGGAAAACCTGCCTTTCGTTCAAAATAACTAAGTTTTAGGTGAGTCATGTTAACGCCCAGAAACCCTTACAACCCCCAGGAAGTGGTAAAGGACCCCAATCTTTTTCTGATTTTAGGGCTTTCGGTTATCCTTCACGGTTTGGTGCTTTCAGGGGCTTACTATTTGCCCGCCCTCATAAATCTCCACTCATCGGACGAGCTGCCCTTTGATGTCATGACCGTTCAGTTAATCGGCGCCTTGGAGCCGCCGGCCCCGGCCGCCCCCGCGGCTCCGGTGGATCCCAACCTCATGGGCCCGGACACGGTGGAATTGCCCAAAAGCGACCCCATCATTCCCCAGCCCACGCCCTTGGAGCAAATGATTACCCCGGTGGTTCCCGCCGAAGCCATTCCCATAGGGGAAAAACCGCCCGAGGATCCCATCGTGCCGGTGACCAAAATAGAGGATCCGCCGCCCAAGGTCGCCCCGCCCAAGATCGAGGAACCGCCCAAACCAAAGCCCAAGCCGAAAACGCCCAACCCGGAAGCGACCCTAAACAAAAGAATCGATGAAATTCGCCGAAAAACGGAAGCCGCCAACGCCGACGCGGCCATCGAAGGGGCCATAGTCAATATCGCCAGGCGTTCGGGGAGGGGAGACGGATCGTCTAGTAACCAAGTGGGCTCCTCGAGCCAAGGCAATTTCGTCGATCCCGGGAAAGTCCCGTATTACGCCCAGATCAGGGACATCGTCCGCTCCAATTGGATTCCGCCCGCCGCGGCCTTTCCCCCAAACTTGGTGGTGGAATTCGTCGTCGTCATTCAGCCCACCGGCGCCATTTCCGGCAAACGGCTTAGGCGCTCCAGCGGCAACGCCGATTACGACCAAAGCGTGGCCTTGGCCTTGGACCGGACCATATTTCCCCCGCTCCCCCCGGCCTTTAACGGCCAAGCCGACAATCCCGTTTTGTCCTTTTCCTGCGCCTATCTCTTGAGGCAGTGATTCGCCCCGCTTGGCTTTGTCGCGAGATTTTTTCTCGGCCATGGTTTGAACCGTTTCGCGGTTTGTTTAAAGAAATTGTCAAGCGAATCTTTCGCGGCCAGGGTTTGAACCGTTTCGCGATTTGTTTAAAGAGATTGTCAAGCGAATGTTTCGCGGCCAGGGTTTGACCCGTTTCGCGGTTTGTTTAAAGAGATTGTCAAGCGATTGTTTCGCGGCCAGGGTTTGAACGAAATTTTAGCCAGATTGGCGAGCCTGGGAACGTTTGGGTTCGCTTAACTTAGCGTTGGCCGGCCCTTGGGTTAAAAAAATAACTGGAGGACTCTAAGATGTTTCTTGGCGTTGACGTGGGCGGAACCCACACGGATGCGGTCCTATTGGAGGAGACTTCGGATAATCTCGTTAGGCCCATCGACGCCGCCAAGGCCAGGACGGGAGTTAAGGTTATCCAGAGTTTGACCAAGGTCTTCGATGAGCTTTTAACCGGCGATCGGGCCTCGCGGCTAAAGCGCCTGACGGTTTCGACCACCTTGGGGCTTAATAGCCTTTTGACCAACACGGCCGACCCCGTGGGCGTCATGACCACCGGCGGCCCGGGCTTGGAACTGGACCCGGAGAGTTTTGGAGCCCTTTATCGGGCCCTACCGGGCCAGCAAGATCATCGGGGCCACGTGCTGGAAACGATCGAGCCGGCCTTGGTCACGAAAACGGCCAAAGAACTTCTAAGCCAGGGGGCGCAATGCCTGGTCGTGGCCAGTAAGTTTGGGCCAAAAAACCCCGAGCTCGAAGATTTGATGCTAACCGCGGCCATGGAGGCCCACGGCGGCCCGGTCATGGCCGCCTCGAAACTTTTTGGCCGCTTGAATTTTCCCAGACGCCTGGGCGGGGCCATCCTAAACGCGGCCGTAAAAAGGCTCTATGACAGGTTCATAGACGATTTGACCGAAATAGCCTCTAAGCGCGGCCTCAAATGTCCCATATACATCTTAAAAGCCGACGGCGGGGTCATGGGTCTTGACTCGGCTAGGGAAAGGCCGGTTCTGGCCCTGGCCGCCGGCCCGGCGGCGAGCTTACTGGGCCTATGGGCCCTTAGCGATCAAGCCGACCAAGAAGACGTTTTAATGGTTGACATGGGCGGCACCTCAACCGATCTGGCCGTCCTTAGCCGAGGGCACCCGCTTTTAACCTCGGTGGGCCTGACCTTGGCCGGGCGTCCCACGCTGGTTAGGGGTCTTTTGACCCACTCCATCGCCCTGGGCGGCGATACCGATCTGGCCCCGGAAGACGGGAAACTTGTCCCCAAACCCAGGAGAAGGGGACCGGCCTTGTCTTTGGCCCCAGACGATCTGGGTAAACGGCCCCCCACCTTGACCGACGCTTTAAATACCCTGGGTTATTGCGCCATCGGCGATCCGGCCGTCTCCAAAAAAGCCCTGGAAGAAATAGCCCCCGGTAATTCCGAACGTTTGGCCAAGGAAGCCCTAAAAACCGTCCTGGCCAAGGTTAGGGATGAAGCCCGGGAATTCGTTGACCGGATAAACCAGCAACCCGTTTACACCGTCAGCGATTTTTTGGTCGATTGGCGCCTGGCCCCCAAACGGGTCGTTTTTCTGGGCGGGCCCGCCGAAACGTTGGCCCCGGTGGCCGCCGAAATCTTGGGCCTTCCGGCCTCCGCCCCCTCGGGGGCGGCCACGGCCAACGCCCTGGGCGCCGCCTTGGCCAAGCCCACCATCGAAGCCGAACTTTACGCCGATACCGACCACGGCCTCATGAGCGCCCCGACGCTGGGTAAGCAGCGCAAAATCGACTCGTCCTACGATTTGGAAACGGCCAAACGCGACCTTCTGGAACTCATGGGCGGGGGTAACGATTTGCGCGTGACCGCCGCCGAGAGTTTTCACCAGTTCCACGAATACGGCCGGGCCGGGAAGGTCATAAAAGTCACCGCCCAAAGCGCCCCGGGCCTGGTGTCCAGGCTTTCCACCCTCGGCGCGGTCAAGTAAGTTTTTTTAATCCCTGGCCCGCTTTGCTTAAGGCGCCTGGCCCGAAATCCGCCGTTTAAACTCCCGTATTTGGCCCTCTTTTGGCGCTTGGCCGGGCCCCCAACTTTTTTACGTTCCCCAAAGACAGCCATGGCCAAAGGCCCCAGGCACTTTTTTTGACCAATTTGGGTTGGCCAGGGAGAGTGGGGGAGGGCTTTGTTTTGGCCAAAAGCCGAGGCCAAAGCGGGTTGTTTTTGGCCCCAAACCCAGGGGATGTTTTGACGTTTTTGGTAAAAGTTTATGACCATAGTAAAAGCGACGCTAAACGATTTACCCAAGGTATTGAGTTTGCAAAAATTGGCTTATTTGAGCGAAGCGATCCTCGTAAACAATCTCTCAATACAACCCCTTACCCAAACTTTGGAAGAAATTGAAAAAGAGTTCTCTAAAGGACTTATTTTAATAAAAACGGATGAAAAAACCGGTGAAATAATCGGTTCCATTCGGGCCCATGAAGAAAATGGCCGCGTTCAGGTCGGCAAACTCATGATCCATCCCGACTATCAAAACAGGGGTTTGGGGACAAGTTTGTTGAAAGAAATTGAGACGTATTATAAAAATAAAACTTTTGAATTATTTACTAGCGGTAAAAGTAAAAAGAACTTACATTTTTATTTAAAAAATGGATATAAAGAATTTAAACGAGAAAAAGTAACTGAAGAATTCGACTTTGTGTTTTTAGAAAAATAAATAAGGTCACTCTAAGAACTTTTTTTCTTTAATAAAAAATAACGGCTGGGCTTAAAAAATAATTTTACCCTCCCCAAAACCGCCGCGCGATTTTAAAAAAACCCAAGGGGGAGCCACTGGCCAGCGGGCCCGGCTTGGCCCGGCCTGGCCCGGCTTGGCCCGGCTGTCTCACCTCGGTTTGGTTCATTTCGCTTGGCTTACCTAGGCTTGGCTCTCCTGGCTTGG
>JAITLH010000344.1 GCA_031277995.1 Deltaproteobacteria bacterium | reverse complement strand
CTAGCTTGGCCCTTTAGGTCTATCGATTCCAGCCTCACCTTTCGCCCTCACCATTATCCTGATCGTTTCTGGACCACAGCTTCGCGAGTGGCCTTTGGGGCCCCGGCCCGGGCCGCCCGGGGGGGGAGCTTTGGGCGCGTTTTTTTTTTAATCCGTCAAGCTATGGGGCCATGGCCCGGCTGGGACTTTTTAAGGATCTGGGGAGGGTTGGCACGATCTTTGATACTTATAAAGTAACCATTTTTAGCGGGCCGGTTTTGGACGAAAAAACGGTTGTCCGGGCCGGGGTTTTTTTGGCCAGGCCAAGGACATACCCCAGGCCCTTTCGAGGCCGCCAAGGTAGGTTACCCGGGGGCTTTGGGAGAATTTGGGTAATGGTTCGTTTTTATTTTTAACAAACCGAGAAACGCGAAACCCCAAGGGCGCCCTCGGGCGATTAGTCGTAGGGCTCGCGGGCAAATTTTATAAGGAGTATTCATGTCCAACCAACGTAGGCGAATGACGTTAGACGGCAACACCGCCACCGCCCATGTCTCGTACGCCTTTACGGAAGTCGCCACGATCTTCCCCATCACCCCGTCCTCGGTCATGGCCGAGG
This sequence comes from Deltaproteobacteria bacterium, assembly GCA_031277995.1. GTDB lineage: Bacteria > Desulfobacterota > Desulfarculia > Adiutricales > Adiutricaceae > JAIRNQ01. Next base: position 6,198 of record JAITLH010000344.1, on the reverse strand, counting down.
CCATCGACGAGTGGTCGGCGGCGGGCCGAAAGAACATTTTCGGAAACAAGGTGGTGGTCCGGGAGATGCAGTCCGAGGCCGGGGCCGCCGGGGCCATGCATGGAAGCCTGCAGGGAGTCGCCTTAACCTCGACCTACACGGCCTCGCAGGGCCTTATGTTGATGCTGCCGGTCATGTTCAGGATAACGGGCGAACTTTTGCCGGGCGTTTTTCACGTTAGCTCCCGAGCGGTCGGCAATAACGGCTTTAGCATTTTTGGGGACCACCAGGACGTCATGACCACCAGGCCCACCGGGGTTATCCAAATGTGCTCGTCAAGCGTGCAAGAATGCATGGATCTGGCCGCGGTGGCCCATCTTACGGCGGTCAAGGCCAGGCTGCCGATTATTCATTTTTTTGACGGCTTCCGCACCTCCCACGAGGTCCAGAAGGTGGAGGTGCTTGAGTACGGGGAATTGGCCGAGCTTTTTGATTGGGAGGCCTTGTCGGCCTTTCGGGGCAACGCCCTAAACCCGGACCACCCCGTTTTGCGCGGCTGCACCATGAACCCCGACATATATTTCCAGCTTCGGGAGTCCATCAATAAGTTTTACCTGCCCGTGCCCGAGCTGATCCAGGCCAAAATGAACGCCATCAACAATCTGGCTGGCCGCGATTATAAACTATTTAACTACTTCGGATCCCCCAAGGCTGAAAATGTAATAATTTCCATGGGTTCAAGTTGCGAGGTGATTCGGGAAACCCTGGAGTACCAAAACGCCAGGGGGAGCGAGTTGGGCTTACTCCAGGTCCATTTGTTTAGGCCCTTTTCCAAAAAGCATTTGCTGGAAGCCTTGCCGAAAACGGTCAAAAAAATCGCCGTCCTAGACCGGACCAAAGAACCCGGGGCCCCCGGGGAGCCTTTGTATTTGGACGTTCGGGAGGCTTTCTACGATAAAGGCTCGGGACCGTTGGTGGTGGGCGGCCGTTACGGCTTGGCCTCAAAGGAGTTCACCCCGGCCGACGTCATGGCCATTTACCGCGAGTTGGAAAAAAGCGAACCGGCGAACGGCTTTACCGTCGGGATTACCGACGACGTCACCTTCCTCTCGCTTCCCCCTTACCTTGAACCCTTTGACCCCCAACCCGAGGGCACCACCGCTTGCCAATTCTGGGGCCTGGGTTCCGACGGCACGGTTAGCGCCAATAAGTCGGCCATCAAGATCATCGGCGATCATACCGACATGTTCGCCCAGGCTTATTTCGTCTACGATTCCAAGAAATCGGGCGGCCTTACCGTATCCCACCTTAGGTTTGGGCGTAACCCCATCCGTTCCTCGTATCAGGTCAACAAGGCCGATTTCGTGGCTTGCCACAACCAGGCCTACGTCCAATCCTACGAGGTTTTGGAGTACATCAAAGCCGGCGGCCGGTTTCTCTTAAACTGCGTTTGGACGCCCGAGGAACTGGAAAATAAGCTGCCCGCTTCGGTCAAAAGGATTCTGGCCGAAAAAAACATCGAGTTTTACGTCATAAACGCCGTCAAGATCGCCGACGAGCTGGGCCTGGGCGGCCGGATTAACATGATAACCCAGGCGGCTTTTTTCAAGATAACCAATATCCTCCCCATAAACGAGGCAGCGAAGTACTTAAAGGAAGCGGCCGAGGAGACTTACGGGCACCAAGGTCCGGACATAGTCGAGAAAAACTACCAGGCGGTCGAGGCCGGTTTGGAGAGCCTGGTTAGGGTGCAGGTGCCGCCCCAATGGGCCAAGGCCCAAGACGGCGCCCCCAAAGCGGCTTTGGCCCCCGAGCCTCTCCCGGACTTCGTCGAAAAGGTCATTTTCCCGGTCAATCGTCTGCAAGGCGACAAGCTGCCCGTTAGCGCCTTTAATGGCCGCGAGGATGGGACCTTCCCCACCGGCACGACCAAATACGAAAAACGCGGGATCGCCCTTGAGGTCCCCCATTGGGACAACGAAAAATGCGTTCAGTGCAACCAATGCGCCTTCGTTTGTCCCCACGCCGTTTTGCGGCCCACGCTTTTGGACGAAAAACGCTTTAAGGCGGCCCCGGTGACGGTTAGGGTAAAAGACGCCAACGGCTTTAAGGGCTATAAGTACACCATGGCCTTTTCGGATCTCGACTGCGTAAGTTGCGGCAATTGTTTGGACGTTTGCCCGGCCAACGCCCTGGAGATGGCCCCGTTGTCAAAGTATCGCTCCGACGACGACAAAAACTGGAACTACCTCAAAGACGTCCAGCCCATTGAGCTTACGCCCAAACAAAAGCATACCTTAAAGGGCAGCCAATTCCTCCAACCCTTGGTGGAGTTCTCCCCGGCCTGCGCCGGTTGCGGCGAAACTCCCTACGCCAAACTAATCACCCAACTCTACGGCGACCGGTTGTTGGTGGCCAACACCGCCGGCTGCGTGGCCGTCTGGGGAGGGGTTTCCCCGGCCATCTCCTACACCAAAAACGTCAAGGGTCACGGCCCGGCCTGGGGTTACTCGCTTTTTGAAGACGACGCCGAATACGGTTACGGGCTGTTTTTGGCCTCCCAAGTCGTTCGCCGTACCTTGGCCGAGAAAATGAAGACGGTCTTGGAGCGTAAAGGCGCCCCGGACGGCGTTTTGGGGGCCATGAAAGATTGGCTCGACCATTTCAATCTGGCCGACGGGACCAGGGAGAGAAGCGAGCGCCTGGAAGAGGCCCTTAAGCCGTGTCTGTCGGATAAACCATTGGCCGAGATCTACGAGCGCCGCGATTTTATGGCCAAGCGTTCCTACTGGGTATTTGGCGGCGACGGCTGGGCTTACGACATTGGTTTTGGCGGCCTCGATCACGTTTTGGCCCAGGGCGAAAACATCAACGTTTTCGTCTTCGACACTGAAGTCTACTCCAATACCGGCGGGCAGGCCTCCAAGGCCACCCCGGCGGCGGCCGTGGCCAAGTTCGCGGCGGCCGGAAAAGAGACCAAGAAAAAGGACCTCGGTCGCATGGTCATGAGCTACGGCTACGTTTACGTAGCCCAGGTCTGCATGGGCGCCGACCGCAACCAGACCCTCAAAGCCATCGTTGAGGCCGAGGCTTACGAGGGGCCTTCGTTGATAATCGGCTACTCGCCTTGCCTCAATCACGGCATCAAGGCTGGCCTGGGACACTCCCAGCTCCAGCAAAAAAAGGCCGTGGAGGCCGGCTACTGGTCTTTGTACCGTTACAACCCCGATAAGCGCAAAAACGGCGAAAACCCCTTTAGCCTCGATTCCAAGCCGCCCACGGCCAGCTTTAAGGACTTCCTCCTAAGCGAGGTCCGTTTCTCCTCCCTCCAGAGGCTTTTTCCCGACCAGGCCGACCGCCTATTCGCCAAGGCCGAGGCCGACGCCAAGGAACGCCTGGATTACTACCAATCGCTGGTCTAAAGCCCGCCCCCCCTCCAAGCCAAGCTTGGCCGGGGGGGCCTCGAGCCTCACCCTTAACTTAAGTTTTCGCCGACGCCTCCACAATCCATAAAGTTGGCGAAAGCCCCGGCCGCCCTGGGCCCACCCCCAGGGCGGCCGTTTTTTTTGGCGCGAAAAAAAACGCCCGGGCCGGCGGCCCAGGCGTTTTTGGCAGGGTTTTGTTTCCGTCAATATTGAAACTTGGGGGGCCGCTTTTCCAAAAAAGCCTTGATGCCCTCGGCGAAATTGGGATGGGCATTACCCTCGACAAAGCGCTTGGCCTCGAAAGCCAAAGCGTCCGCGACGCCCTTAAAGGAACAATCGAAAGCCAGGCTTTTGGCCAAGGCGATGGAATTGGGCGGGTACGAGGCTATTTTTTTGGCCAAAGCCCGAGCTTGGTTATCCAACTCATCGGGTTTGACGATGGCTTCAATCAAGCCGGCCACCTGGGCCTCCTTAGCCGACAACCTTTCGTTGGCCAGTAACAATCTCATGGCCCGGTGATGCCCCAGGATTCTGGGTATGACCACTTGGCTCCCCCAGCCGGCCATTCCGCCAAGCGCGCAGGTGGGGGTGAAAAACGTCGCCCCCTCGACGGCCAAGCCCAGGTCGCAAGCGGCGACCAGGCACACGCCGGCGCCGGCGACCAAGCCGTTTACGGCCGCGATTACCGGAAACCTGGCCCCCATGATTCTTAAGATAAATTCGCAACCCAGGCGGTTAAACAAATCCATGGTTTTGGGCTCACTGGTAGCGTAACGCAATTCCTCGTTTAAATCCCCGCCGGAAGTAAAGGCCTTGTCCCCGGAAGCGGTAAGGATAACGCACCGGACCAGGGGGTTATCCTCCAGGGCTTTAAAGGCCTCCAACAGTTCCGTAATGGTATTTAGCCTCATGGCGTTTCGTTTTTCCGGCCGGTTAAGGGCAATGATGCCATAGTTTTCATCTTCCTTAATCTCTAATTTAACGTCTTCCATATTCGCTCCTAAAACTTTTACGAGTAAAAGTTAACAATATAATACCCAAAGAGGCTACGAAAATTTCCCAATCGATTGATATAATTATCCTCACTCGATTCAAAATTCCCTATCTTGGTCTAAATCGCCTACCGCTTCTAGCCAGCCCCAGGTCAAAGCGCCCCCCAAGCCGGCCGCGAGCCGGCCGCGAGCTGGCCCCGAGCCGGCCCCAAGCCGGCGTTACAAATTGGGAGGCCAAAGCGTAACGATTTCTTGGTCCCTCCCCAAAATAACCTTTTTGCCTGACCCTGGCCAGTATTTTTAAGGCAAAGTTTAAAAAACCCGGCCAAAGCCCGTTGGGGCTTTGAACCGGGTTGGGAACCATGCGTTTTGGGACTTTGGGGGAACTCATTAACGGTTAGGTTAAACTATTTTTGGCCAAAAGGCAGTTTTGGGCCGGGCCCCATGGGCCGTTACGCGCGGCCAATTCGCTTACGCGGCCAGCCCGCCGCTCACGCTAAGGCACTCGCCGGTGATATAGCTCGCGTCGTCGCTGGCCAAAAACGAGACCGCGGAGGCTATTTCTTCAGGCTCCCCTACCCTTTTCATGGGAACCTGATTGATGAATTTACTTAATACGTCAGGGGGCATGCCCTTAATCATGTCGGTATTGGTATAGCCTGGGGCGACGCAGTTTACGGTGATGTTTTTGACGCCCCCTTCCTTGGCCAAGGTTTTGGTTAAGCCAATCAGGGCCGCCTTGGAGGCCACGTAATTGGCTTGGCCCACGGCCCCGCCGATGGCCGAAATGGAGACGACGTTCACGATCCGCCCGTACGATTGCTCGCGCATAATGGGGATGACTTCTTTACACAATAGATAAGCCCCGCCGAAATTGACCCGAAAAACGGCCTCAAAATCCGTCCCGGACATTTTGTGAAACATGCCATCTTTCGTAATGCCGGAGTTATTGACCAGTATGTCAATTCGCCCAAAGCGCTTAATTACGCTCGCGACCGCCGACTTAACCTGGGCCTCATCGGAAATATCGCAGCCAATCGGAAGAATCCTCTGGAGAGAGGGATCGAGCTCGGAGGCGAGCTCCGGCGTCGTTGAGCGGGCCAATATGGCTACCGAGGCCCCGTCGTCTAAAAATCTTCGCGCGATGGCCCGTCCAATCCCGCGGCTTCCACCGGTGACAATGGCAAACTTTCCAGTTAAATTTCCCATCAAAAAAAACTCCACGTCGGTTAAATTTTCGCCTTAAACGATAAGGCTTTTAAGTCACTTTCCGGCCAAACCCCATGAAAGAACCCAAATTCGCGATCGTTTGTAATTCTTCCGTAAAGATTAAGGCGGCCACCCCCAATACTGCAATTTCTAAGCCAAGCGGCCCTTCGGCTTGGCTTAAAAAATCGCGAACGGCCGCTAAGGGGTCTAGGAGCGCCTCTGGGCCCTTGACCCCACTTACCATGCCAAGGCGGCCATCAAAACGCGGCCACGGGGCTATTAGGGGCCTTTACGGGGCGATTTGGGGAGGGGGTGAGGTGGCGGTTTTCGCATGGCTGGGTTTTCCCCTAAACCGACCCCGGAGGTTAAGGCGGACAAGGCCGCCTCGGCCTCCGGGGTTTTTGGCCCCGGGGCCTTGGGGATTCGACAACGGTTTGAGGATAGATTGAAACGCTGACGAATCGTCAGGTTTTGGGTGGACGGGTCAATAGGACGGCGGGAATTTTTTTGGTCGTTCTCCTTTTATCGTTATTGGATTTTGGCGATGCCCATGGCCAACTGTTTTTTGGCGGCCAGATCGCTTTGCCGAGCGA
>JAITLH010000218.1 GCA_031277995.1 Deltaproteobacteria bacterium | reverse complement strand
CGAATCTGGGCGAGTTTCTTATTTCGCCCTCGGGAAAGGCGGGCCAGCCCAAGCCGTGACCTTGAAACTTGGGTTTCGGGAAAGGGCGGTTTTCGCCCCCCCAAAGGCGTTTTTTCAAGCATCGGCCAAAATTAACTCAAAAACCGTGAACGAAAGCGGCGATTGGTTAAAGATACCAGGGCGTTAGAGGTAACGGACCATTGGGGCTTTTAAGCTGGATTGGGCAAAATAACTAGAAAAACCAACAAGCCGCCGCGGTTTTGTTTGGCCATATTTTTTTAACTTATTTTGACTTTTGAACTTTTTTAAGGCTTAAAAGTTATCCATCTAATTTTTATGAATATTTTTTGTGAAAACGGATTGGCCGATACGACTTTTCCCCATGAAGGCCTGCCAATTTTATTTTATTACGGCTGGAAATTGGGATGAAACCGCGGCGATAGGGAAAATCATCAGAAATCGATAATTTAATGTATCTTATCAAATAAAAATAACTTAATGAGAAATTGAGGGTTAAACGTAAAAACAATAATACTTATAAAAATTTTTATACGCTTAAAGCTATATATATAAGGTCGGGATGCGTTTAAGCCAGAAAAATTTTTCCAAAGATTTTTCGATAGTTACAAGTCGCCTAAAAAATAATTTAAGTTAGATATTGACATTACTTTTTTTTTCTTTTAGTATTTTCAATCCAATTAAGTATCCCCAGGCGTTTTTTTAACTATACGACCAAATACGCCTAAAAGATACTCGTAAAAATAGTGAACTTAATATCTTTAATCATCTTATAGAATATTACGCGTATCAGGTCTCGACCAATGCCAGGCCCGGGCGGGGCCAGTCAGTCTCCAAGGCCATTGGGTAACCAAGCCCTTAATCGAGCGAACTGCCATTGCGGCCAGGCAAAAATCTTAAAACTAAGCGCCGCGCGATTGGGGGCCGCGGTCATTTGGCTTATGGGTTGGCGGCGTTTTTTCGTCGATTGTTCCTAGGTTTTTTAGTGACCGATCCCCGTTTTAGCCAATTCTTAGAAAACCTTCCAACCGCTTGGCCAGGCCAGCGTTAAAAAGTGGCTTAATTAATAAAAATTGCTTTTTTTATATAATTCACATTTTTATTTAAAATATGAATTATATGGTAACGATAAAATATTAGAATTTCTAATATTATTTATCCAAACAACGCATGAGGTTTGATAATGTCTTTCATCTCACCATTAAACAAGTTTTTACTAACTTTAACTACAATATTGGCAATAAATTTATTATTGCCAATATTGTCTGTCCAGAATTTAAGGGCTGAAAATTTAGACAAAAAAATCAGTGACTATAAAGACCATAAAGACACTATCGTTCCGGGCGATATTTCCAATAATAAAGTAACTATCACCTTTGATGACGATTTCGCTTATCAAATTTATGGTGGGTTGTCTGAAAATACCCAAGCCTATGAAGCAACAAAGTCATTATCAAACGAATTAATCATACATGGAAATAATTTCACTATTTCTAATAAAATCGTTGGTGGGTATGCTTTAACTTCCTATGAATCAGACAAGCCCAGTGACGCGACCACCTCTGGCAATAAAGTAACCGTTTATAACTTAACCAATACATCGGGTCTTTACGGAGGCATCGCTTACGTTCAGGTCTCGGGTGACGCCATTGCCGAAAACAACACCGTCGTTTTAAGCGGTTACACCGGCGAGGAGGTTATCGGTGGGAGGGTCCTTAACGTTGACGGAAACGGCAATCTTAAATCTAACGATAACACCGTAACCATAAAAGAAAATTCAAAGATCATGGGAAGCGTTTTTGCCAGCGAGATTTTTGATTACAGCGGCACCAGTTCAAAATCCGAAGTGATCAAGAATACTTTAACGATTGAAAACTCTTCCCTAATTTCTTCGAATTCTAAAATTTTCGTAAGTGGCGGTACGGTGGACCTCTCGACGTTAATTAACGCAAATCACGAAACGACAATTGGCAACAACAAAGTTGAAATTAAAAATTCCACGATTCAATCCCATGTCTTTGGGGGTTATATCTTCACCGTAAATGAAACGACGCAGACTCCCAAGACCATTCAGATAACCAATAATAGCGTTGAAATTACCAATGGCTCAAAGATCCAGGGCAGCGTCTTTGGGGGCTTTAACAACATTGGCTCCAATCTTGGCGAAAACTCGGTTTACGCCCTAACCGGGAATTCCGTAACCTTAAACGGGGCCACGGTGGATGGGATCGTCTCGGGGGGAGACACTTACCTTAACGTTGATTCGGAGAGGGTTACGGGAAATAAGGTCATTTTCGCCGGCGGCAACAACGTCGTCGCGTTGGTCCAGGCCGGCGGCGATTTATACTTCTCCGGAGGCATTAACGAGATAAAGGGAGAATCGGTAAACTTTGTGCCGATGTCCGAATATCAAACGATTTTTTATGCCCAAACCCAAGCGGAAAATTTGATTATTTCGGGAGGAAAAACCTCGGTAGGCGGGGCCACCGTCGTTTACGACAATTTCACGGTTACGGACGGGGAGGCCACGTTTGTGAGTTTGACGGTCGGAACGAACGATAACCTCGACGCCGATAATTTTTCCGTTTCCAAAGGCACCGTAAACGTCAACGAAGCCTTAGTTTTAAAGCAACTAAACTCGCCGACCATAAGGGTGGAAAACGGCGGCCAACTCACCTTAAACGCCGCCGACATCGTGGCCGAAAACCAGGATGGTTTTTTACCGGTCAATTTGGTCGTGGCTAACGGCGGGGGCGTTTCTTTAAAAAATAAGTCAAGCGCCGATTTTGGCAAGGCTGAGGTTAACGGAACGCTTACCCTTCAAGCTTCCAACGTCACTTTTAAGGACGAGGCCGTCCTAAACCTTTCCGGGGTTGGGCTGGTTATGAAAGAAGGGTCCAGCCTAAGCGGCGTCAAGACTTTAACCATTAAAGAAGGGTCGTTGGCCAGCCTTTCCGGCTCAGACATAACCGGTTTTTCGGAAGGCTTTAACGTTGACGTTTCCGGCTCCCTGTTCCTTTTGGCCGAGGGTCAAACCAAGGCCAATCTTATTGGCGTTACCAATCTTGCCGCCAAAGAAAACTCGGAAATCAAACTTAACGGCTCTTCCCTATGGGCCCAGAACTTTACCGTTAACGGAGCCAGGGTCACGGTCGAAGCCAAGTCGGAGGTAGTGGTAGCCAAGGAAACGAGCTTGGAAGGGGCGGCGAAACTAAACCTCGGCGGCGGTTCCACCTTTAACGCCGGGGCCAGCCTTTCCTTAAGCAAAGGGGCCCAAATAACCCTTACGGACGCCCTCACCAAATTGACCGCCACGGATTCCATCGCCCTCAAAGACAACGACAGCTTTATGTCCATTGGCGACGGGGCCTGGGCCGAGACCAAGGCCTTGGACATCGCCGATGGCGCCCGGGTTTTACTCGAGGGCTCCGGAACCCACAAACTAACCGCCATCGCCCTTAACGTCAAAAAAGGCGGGGAACTCCATACCCAAGGCGCCAGCGAAATCCTGGGGGTCGTCACGGTAAACGATGGCGGCGCCCTTAACGTCGACGGGACCTTGGGAGTATCGACCCTGACCGTTAATGGAGGGGGCCTGGTTAACCTCGGGACCGGGACGCTCACTTCCCAAAATAACGTTACCTTTGAGGGTCTGTCAGGTTTGGCCATAACGCTCGAGGGCCCCGCCCACGGCTCGATAACCTCTACCTCTGGGACCATCGACATTACCGGGCAAGTGGAACTTAAGTTGGATTACGGCAACGTCGCGTTGGAGACCATTACCAATTTAACCTTGTTTAGCGCCAATGGAGTAACGGGTTTTGAAAACCTTACCCTCGCCCAAAGCGACAGTTTCCTCTTCAATCTATCGCAAGACCCCAGCGGAAACGTCGTCATAAACTACCGCGGGGTTGAAAACCTCATCGATCAGATGGCCGACGAAAACGCCTTCAACATGACCCCCAACTTTGTCAGCGCCAACGCCCTCATACAGGCCATTGAAAGCGACAGGTTAAGCGCCGCTCTCTCGGCCACGATCAGAAGCTCGCTCCAAGACATTCACGAAAACTTGGGGCCCGCCGAGGCCGAGGTCGCCTTTAAGCAGTTAATAGGCGAATCGCTCCTGGAAGTGACCAACGCCGCCAGTAACGTGGCTTTGAAAACCCTGGGGGCGGTCTACGATCGTTTGGATAACGTTCGGGCCGTTTCCGGTCGCGCCACCCCGGCGGCCGGGGAGGCCGACGGTTTAAACAGGATTTGGGTCGGGGGTTTCGCGAACTGGGCCAGCCAAACAAACCGCGACGACGTTCCCGGTTACAAATTTAGCGGTACCGGCGTGGCCCTTGGCTACGATCGCCGAATCGATTCGGTTCCCGGCCTAACCCTGGGGGCCTCAATCGCCTTTTCCTCGGGGCAGTTTAAAAGCAACGTCGGCTACACGACCGTGGATATCGACACCTACGGAATCGGGGCCTACGTCGGTTACGCCCATCAATCGGGCCTTTTCGTGGACGCCTCGATAAACTACGCCCGGAGCGTCAACGACGCCACCGTTTACTTCACCAATGGCCCCAAAAAAGAATCCAGGTTCAATATCGACACCTGGCAGTTCGCGGCCAGGTTTGGCTACGAATTTTTAATCGACAACTGGTCCATCGCCCCCAGCCTTGGCCTACGCTACCTGACCTTTAGCCAGGACGCTTTCCTGGAACGGGTCACCGGTAACGTCCCGGCCAATTTCATGGCCAAAAAAACCGACGACCTCTTGGAGATCCCTTTCCTAGTCAAGATCTCCGGGAATTTTAACGCCGGCTCGGCCACCGTCACCCCGGAACTTCGCCTTGGCTACGCCTACGCGGCCATCCGTCCCAATAACGTCTCCAAAGTCGGTTTCGTTGGTTACGAAGGGCAAACGCTACTTCGCGGCATCCAACACCAAAGGAACTCTTTCCAAGCCGGCCTTGGCCTAAAAGTACAAACCCAGGGCCTACTGGACTATTCCATAAACTACGACCTAAACGCCGCCAAGGGCTTTACCGACCACCGAGGCTCAATGGCCATTGGCTTTAATTTCTAACTAACCCCTTAGCCCTTCATCCCGCTTTATCTCCCCCCAAAGCGGGCTTGGCTTCGCGGCCAAGCCCGCCTGGGGGTTTTTCTAAGCCCAGATCGTTATCCGGCCAACCGCCTGCGCCTCCCTTAACCTACCCTCCCTTGGCCAAATTCCCTTCCTCCCCCGCCCCCGTTACCCGGGTTCCCCAGGGATTGGTTTTTCCCCAAACCAAAAAGCTCCCCAGGCCCTAAAATATTCAACCGGGCGCCTCCCCACTTCCCTACCCGCCGACTTTTTTATCCTTGGACCCAAATCGACTTCCGGCCCCCCCAAAAAATACCCCCGCCCAGGCCCAAAAAACCGACCAGTACCCAAGCGTAAACCTACCCCGTAAACGCGTCCAGGGGCCCCGCCACGGCCATCAAATCGAGGCGCCGCTAGGGTGGTAGCCATCACCCCAAAATGTCCCGGCAAATCGCCCCTAAGCGAGTTTTGATTTTTGCCCGCGGGAAGCCCCCAATCCCTTTAAACCGAGAACCCAGAAAAGACCTTTTTGTTAAAAAAAGGGTCGCTTTTAAAGCCAATCGCCACTCCAATCACAAAAAAACCATAAATAAATTCCACGTTAGTCCCAAGTATCAGTAACCATGTAACTTAAAATTACTTCATTTACGCCTTTAATTAAAAAATTAACCACCACCTAAAAAAACACCCCCTGGCCGCGCCTTTTTCTTCGCCCATCAAATGGCCCATTCCCCCCCCGCTTAACCCCCCCAACCCCTTATTGGGCCAAAAAACATACCCCCGGCCCGCCCAAGGCTAACGGCGCGCCTTCATACCCTAACGAGTGGGCCAACGCGCGTCCCCCCGTTTGGCGCCTGAACCTAGGGCGCCCGCGGGCCGCCGCCTTAGCCCTCGAAAAACTTTGACCGCCCGGCGCCTTGAAAAAAAGCCCCCCCAAAGGCCTTTCCAAGACCCCCCATGGATTTTTTCCATCTCGCCCAAGGGACAATGGGGCCTTCCCATTACCGCCTTATCAAAAAACGCCCGGAAAAACAAAGCGATTATTTAGCCAATATCCCATAACCGCATGGGTTAAAATATTTAAAATCCCATGGTTAACTAGACGGAGGTGACCACCATATCATTCCATCTTCAAATTAGATTAATTAAGGCCTTTTTACTTAAATTCATTACGTTTTAACCGACAAACTTGACTCCACAACCAATTCAATCGGTACGTAAGGCAAAAAAAATCTTTTTTACCGGTCGGCCAAAAAAATTTTTATTTATGTTTTTACTCATATAATTTCCAAACCACATTCGCTTTTAACATGCGAACGAATTGGCCTTTAACCGCCCGCGTAACCAAACCGCAATCTGACATTTGTTTTATGTTCTTATTATTTGGTAAACGCGTAATTCACGCCCGACAAACCTAAATTCGCTCCCTTAAGCGTTACGGACATCACCGGCGTAACGTTTTGGCCCCCTAAGCCCGCCAAGCCGCAAATCCCGAAGGCCGCGATTTTACGGCCCCTGGGCTTCGACGCCCCTAGCCACCCCACAACTAACCCTTTAACCCCAAAAAAATATTTCAAAATAAATTCCGATAGTTATTCAAATCTTGAAAAATATTTTAACTTTACCTATTGACTTTAAAGATCTTACAAATATAATGATTTAGTCATTCTGAGCTTTTTGTCTCTCCAAATTCCTTCGACTTAAATAAAGTCCTGGAAATTTTGATACTTACCAACTCTTCGCCGCGATTGCCACATCTTTAAAATCGCTCGATTCAGAGCCGGTAAACGTATTAACAGTAAAAAAAACTTAGCCGAAGTTAATAGTGTTAAAATCATTACCCATTAAAGACTTTGACAACTCAAGTCAAATTTTGATGACTGAGAGTCCGAGTTTGAGGAGAATGCTCTCTCTCTCTCTCTCTCTCTCTCTCTCTCTCTCTCTCTTATAAGTTAACTACACTATAACTAGCTAAATTACAACAAAGACGCTACTTCTCCGGGCCGAATAGCCTTAAAAATATTCGCCGTGAACCGCTAACCTCCCCATCGAATTCCGCGGTTCGCGGCTTTTTTTGTCCTCTCCCCGCCTCCAACATTAATCCAATAAAATCCATAACTTACGAAATATTGCCTTTGGACTGGACAATTGGCACTGGGCTATACTTCCGCTTAATCGAATAAGGACCTCTTTAGTGCCCCGCGACAGGTCGATCGGTCAGTGATAACGCGAAAAAAAGCCCCTCCAAAAAACCCAGGGGTTTTTCTAAAATTCGTCAAGAAAAAGTCATAATTATTAGTAGTTTTAACAATTAAATTACCTTAACCCATTCTATTAATACCTGCAAAGTTTTAATACTTACCTTAAGGAGCCATTTATAAGCTTTAAAAACTTTGTTTTTCTCATCTAATAACCCCATTTCAAATTTATTTTATTTTTATATTATTATTGTAGACATATAACTTAAAAAGCTATATTGTTGACGGGCATAACTTTGTCCACTCTTATAGTGTCACAAAATGACATTGTAAAAACACGATATAGATATCTTTTTTTACTTGATACACTTTGATTATGTAAATTACAAATTTTACATAAATAAATAAAATAGATCAACATATAAGTTGTAACATTTTTCTAATTTGATCTATTTTGCGGGGTTATTACATGTTTAAAATTGCTATTGGGTCGTCTGGGCAATAGATTAGGCTCGCGGTTTTATTATTCGCTG